>JAOUEK010000515.1 GCA_029858755.1 Thermoleophilia bacterium | reverse complement strand
CCGCGCGGCAAAGCGGCAGCAGCCGGGCGCACCCGGGGAGCGCCCACCGGCGCCTGCTCGCCATGGCGCGGCAGGGGCTCGCCGTGATGCGCGCGCCGGTGGCCGCGGCCGCGGCGATCCTCTTCCAGACCGTCGGCTGGCTGCTGCAGCTGCTGGCCGTCTGGGCGGTCACGGCAGCCTTCGACATGGGCGTGCCGCTACACGCGGCCGGGGTGGTGCTGCTGCTGATGAACGTGGCGACGGTCTTCCCGCTGTGGCCGGGCAACATCGGGCTGCTGCAGGCAGCCGTTGCCCTCCCGCTCGTCTCCTACGGCGTCGCCTACACGACGGGGTTCGCCTTCGGGCTGGCGCTGCAGGCGCTCGAGATGTCCGTCGGCGTGGGCGTCGGCGTGGTCATGCTGGCCCGCGAGGGCATCTCCTTCGCGTCGCTGAAGGCGATGGAGGAGTCGGAAGAGGCCGAAGAGGAGGAGCTCCTGGTCGAGATGCAGAGCGAGTCCGACGAGCGTCGGCGGACGCGCGTGGCCGCCGGCCGCTGAGCTCAGATCGGCGGCAGGCCGCTCTCCAGCCGGCCGAGGCGCGCTGCCACGACCTCGTCGGCGGCCGCCCGGGCCGACTCGTGGCCGGTGACTGCTGCCAGGAACTCGTCGCGCTCGAGGGCCTGCAGCACCACGTCGCCCGCCGCGGTCACGGTCGCCGTGCGCAGCACGTCGCGGAGAAGTGCGATCTCGCCGAACGACTCCCCGGGCCCGAAGCGGCGCCCCTCGATCTCCACCTCGCCCTCGGAGATCACGTAGAAGCGGTCGCCGTGCTCACCGAGCGTGATCACGGCAGTCCCCGCGGGGTGGCGCACTTCCTCGAGCGACGCGGCGAGGTGCTCGAGCACCGGCTCGGGGAGCGGCGCGAACAGCGGCACGCCTCGTAGCAGCTCGGTGTGCGCTGGTGCTTGCTGCGTCTGGTCGATGCGACGGAGGACGCCGGCCGAGAGCAGCGCAAGGGCGGGCAGCACGGCGCCGGCGATCACCAGTGTCGCCTCCGTCCCGACGACCTCGATCAGAAGCGGCGTGAGCAGCGCGCCGAGCCCGATCGCGCCGAGCAGGGCCCCCTCGAGCGTCCCCAGCACGCGTCCCAGCACGTCGTTGGGCACGATGCGCTGCAGGAGCGTCAGCGCTGTCACGTCGACCATCGCGTTGCCGACCCCGAGCACGGCGAACGCGAGCAACGCCACCGGGATCTCGGTGACGACCCCGACGGCGACGAGAGGCAGGCCGAACAGCGCCAGCCCGACGCCGAAGTCGGCGGCCAGCCTCCGGCGCGTGGCGAGGACGAGCGCGACGAAGCCGCCGACGATCCCGCCCACTCCGATCATGCCGTTCAGATAGCCGACGCCAGCCTCCCCGGCGTCGAGCAGGTCGAGTGCGAGCACCACCACAAGCACGTTCATGGCGCCCGCCACCAGCGTCTGGGATCCGTAGAGGAGTGCCACGGTCCCGACCTGGCGCGAGTGGACGATCGCGCCGACGCCGCCGGTCAGCTCGCGCACGAAGCCGGGGCGCTCCTTCACGGCGCCGCCGCGACCATCGGCCGGGACGCTGATGCCGAGCACCAGCGCCGCCGACCAGACGAAGGACGCGCCGTTGACGGCGAACACGATCTCCGTGCTCGTCGCGGCGAGCAGCAGGCCGCCGAGCGCCGGCCCGGCGAAGGAGGCGACGCTCTCGATCGTGCTGGAGGCGACGTTGGCGGCGGTCAGCTCGGACGGGTCGCGCGCGAGCTGCGGCAGCAGCGCGGCCTGGGCGGGGCGGAACACGACGCCGATCACGGTCGCCGCGACCGCGACGGCGTACACCGCGGGAGCGGGCCCGTCGACGGCGATGAGCACGGTCGCCGCCGCCATCAACAGGGCACGCACGAGGTCGGTGGCGATCATCACCCGCTCGCGCGCGAAGCGGTCCGCGATCGTCGCGAGCACGGGTGAGAGCACCGCCGCGGGGATCAGTCGTATCACCCACACCAGCCCCACCGCAGCAGCCCCGCCCTGGCCGAACGCATACACCGAGAGCGCGACCACGTACGACCAGTGACCGACCACCGAGCCGAGCCATGCGAGCTGCAGTCGTCGTAGGTCCGGGTTCCGGAAGGTGCGCGCGAGCGCGGTCGCGGCCTCCCCGGAGCGCTCGCGGATCCCGCTCAT
>JAOUEK010000048.1 GCA_029858755.1 Thermoleophilia bacterium | reverse complement strand
GAAGCGCGTCGCATCCTGCGCGAGGCGATCGCCGAGAAGGAGTCGCTGCTGGCCGAGGTGCGGAAGATCCGCTCCCTGCTGCGGTCCGCGCTCGACGTCGTCGACGCAGCGCCGGGTGCAGTGACGTCAGAGGCGGTGGCCCGGCCCACGCCGGTCGTGAAGGAAGCGGACGACGAGGCGACCGACCCGGGCGTCCGGCGCATCGCAGGCTGAGGAGCGCGGGTCCCGACTATCCTAGGGGCCATGGAGCCCCCTTCCGTCAGGTTGCGCCTCCGTGTCTCGCCGGGCGCCGCCCGGGCCGCAGTCGTCGGCAGGCACGGTGATGGGTGGAAGGTACGTGTGGCTGCACCCCCGTCGCGGGGGTGCGCCAACGACGCGGTCGTGACGCTGATCGCCGACACGCTCGGGGTCGCCCGGCCGAACGTCCGCGTGGTCTCCGGTCTCTCGTCCCGCGACAAGGTGGTCGAGCTGTCGGGCGTCACCGCCCGGGAGGCCGAGCGCAGGCTGGCCGCCGGAGAGGACCCCTCGTGACCGTCGATCTCGAATCCCGTAGGCTCGAGCTGATCGCGCTCCGCGACCGACTGACCCAGGCGGCGGAGGCCATTGTCCGCGACGACGAGGACGACGGCGAGCTCAACTCCTCCGCGGGCGACCAGCACATCGCCGATCACGCCTCGGACACGTTCGAGCGTGAGATGGATCAGACGCTCGAGGAGAACGCGGAGCACATCCTGGCCGAGATCGAGAGCGCGCTCGCCGGAATCGACGAGGGTACCTACGGTCGCTGCCGGGTGTGCGGCGAAGAGATTCCGGAGGAGCGCCTCGAGGCCGTTCCCTACGCGACCCTCTGCCTCGACGACAAGCGCCGGCAGGAGCTCATGTGACCGAGCCGGTCGCGGAGGAGCGGCCTGCGCGGCCGCTCGACGTCCGGGTGGGCTCGGCCACGAACGCGCTCAGACCGCTCTCGAGCGTCGAGCGACGGCTCGGCGCAGCGTGGAGTCACTGGCTGGCCCTGCTCCTGGTCGCCGGTACGGCGGTGGCGGCCGACCAGCTGACGAAGTGGGCCGTGACGAGCACGCTCGCGCTCGGCGACGGCTTCCACGTCGTGGGCCCGTTCTCGATCAACCACGTGCGCAACACGGGGATCGCGTTCGGGCTCTTCTCCGATTCGACGTCCGCGGTGATCGTCGTCACCGCCGTTGCCGTCGGCGCGATGGTCGCCTTCTTCGCCCGCTCGGCGCAGCGCCATCCACTGCTTCCGGTGGCGCTCGGGCTCGTGCTCGGCGGTAGCGTCGCGAACCTGCTCGACCGCGTCCGCCTCGGCTACGTCACGGATTTCCTGGACCTCGACTACTGGCCGGCCTTCAACCTCGCTGACACCTTCATCACGATCGGCGTAGCCCTGCTCTTCGTGTCCTTCGTCGTCGCTGATCGGACGAGCTCGAGCGTTGGCGACGCTCCGCTTTCGCGTCGCTGAGGAGCAGAGCGGCTCGCGGCTCGACCGCGTCCTCGCCGGCCGGCCCGAGATCGCATCGCGGGCTGACGCCGAGCGGCTGCTCGAGACAGGCGCGGTCGCCGTCGACGGAGTCGCGCGCCAGAAGAGTCACAGGCTGTCCACCGGGCAGGAGGTGGCGGTCGAGCTCGTCGAGGCGCGGCCGCTCGAGCCGGCCGACGTCCGCCTCTCGGTGCTCTGGCAGGACGAGCACCTGCTCGTGGTGGAGAAGCCGGCGGGCATGGTCGTGCATCCCGCGGGGCGCACCCGGGAGGGCACGCTCGTGCACGGCCTCCTCGGCCTCGGCGCTGCCGGCGGGCCCGACGAGCGTCCCGGGATCGTGCACCGGCTCGACCGGGACACCTCCGGGCTCCTCGTCGTCGCCCGCTCGCCGCGCGTGCACGGGCAGCTGACGCGACTCGTTCGCCGAAGGGAGGTCGACCGCCGGTACCTCGCCCTCGTGCGGGGGCGACCGCGGTCGCGGAGCGGCCGCATCCAGGCGCCGATCGGCCGTGACCGGCGCGATCGCACGCGCATGTCGCTCGACACGCCGACGCCCAGGGACGCGGTCACGTGGTTCGAGCTCCAGGAGCAGCTCCCGGCGCACGCGCTGCTCGAGGTTCGGCTGGAGACGGGGCGCACTCATCAGATCCGCGTCCATCTCGCGGCGATCGACCTGCCGATCGCCGGCGACCCGGTCTACGGCGTGGGCGGCGACCTCGGCCTCACCCGCCAGTTCCTGCACGCGCACCGCCTCCGCTTCCGACACCCGATCACTGGCGAGGACGTGGACGTGAGCTCCCCGCTGCCACCCGACCTCGTCCTCGCGCTCGCCAGCGCGCGCGGCTGAGCCACCCGGCGCGGAGTCGTCGGCCGGCGCGAGCCGCTATCCTGGAGCGGTCTTGTCCCGCCGATCCGGCGGGGGCTCTCGGACGGTGGTGCCGCGGCACTCAGCCCGGTTCCGTTCGAGCCCGCCGGCTGTGTCTCCAACTAACCGAGAAAGGGGCTGGTCCGTTGTCAGTCTCCATGAAGGAGCTGCTCGAAGCCGGGGTGCACTTCGGCCACCAGACGCGGCGCTGGAACCCGAAGATGCGCCGCTTCATCCACGCCGAGCGCGGCGGCATCTACATCATCGACCTCCAGCAGACACAGGTGCTGCTACAGGAGGCGCACGACTTCGCGCGCAACGTCGCCGAGCGCGGCGGCGTCGTGCTGTTCGTCGGCACGAAGAAGCAGGCACAGGAGGCGGTCGCCGATCACGCGTCGCGTGTCGGCATGCCGTACGTGAACCATCGCTGGCTGGGCGGCCTGCTCACCAACTGGCGCACGATCTCCGACCGGATCGCCTACCTGCACGAGCTCCGCCGCCTGAAGGCGGAGGGCCAGCTCGACCTGCTCCCGGCGAAGGAGCGGATCTCCATGGAGGGCGACCTCGAGAAGCTCGAGGCGAACCTGGGCGGCGTCGCGGACCTGAAGCGGCAGCCCGACGCCGTGTTCATCGTCGACCTCCGCACGGAGCAGCTCGCGGTGCGGGAGGCCCAGCGGCTGAACATCCCGGTGATCGCACTGGTCGACACGAACTGCGATCCCGACGAGGCGGAGTACGTGATCCCCGGAAACGACGACGCCATCCGCTCGTGCGCCCTGATCGTGCGCGCGGTGGCCGACGGGGTCGCGGCCGGGCGCTCCGTGGTCACCACCGAGGAGCTCTCGGCGACCGAGCCGGAGACAGCGGGTGAGCAGGGCGAGCAGGATGTCGCGTCGGTGCCGGAGCCGACCGAGCCCGCCACAGCCGAGACAGCCGAGATCGAGCCCGCGGCCGACGCGGTCGCCGAGGGGAGTGGAACCACATGAGCAACACGACGGACATCGGCGCGAGCCTCGTCAAGGAGCTGCGCGACCGCACCGGCGCGGGCATGATGGACTGCAAGCGTGCCCTGCAGGAGGTCGGCGGCGACCTGGACGCGGCCGTGACCCTGTTGCGCGAGAAGGGGATGGCGGCCGCCGGGAAGCGCGCCGACCGCGCCACCACCGAGGGCCTCGTCGGCGTGATCCTCGAGGGCGACGTCGCCTCCATCGTCGGTATCGGCTGCGAGACCGAACCGGTCTCGCGGAGCGACGAGTTCCAGGGCTTCGCCGAGAAGGTGCTGCGCGCCGTCCACCAGAACGGCCCGACCGCCGCCGCAGACTTCGACGAGGAGCGGCTCGAGCTGATGGGCAAGCTCGGCGAGAACATCGTCGTCGTGGGCGCGGAGCGGCTGGAGGGCGGCACGCTCGCGCAGTACGTGCACCCGCCGGCCAACAAGATCGGCGTCGTCGTCGCGCTCGAGGGCGGCACGCCCGAGCTGGCGCGCCAGGTGGCGATGCACATCTCCTTCGGACGCCCCGAGTGGCGGTCGCGCGAGGACGTCCCGGCAGCGACCGTCGAGGCCGAGCGAAGCATCTACCTGAACTCCGACGAAGTGCAGTCGAAGCCGGACGCCGCGCGTGAGAAGATCGTTGACGGCATGCTCGCCAAGCGCTTCTTCGCAGCCACTCCCGGTGGGGTGCTCCTCGACCAGGCGTGGATCCACGATCAGTCGAAGTCGGTCGGGCGGGTGCTCGCAGACGAGGGGGCCGCCGTCGTCGCGTTCGCGCTCGTCTCGGTCGCGGGGTCATGACCGCACGGCCCGAGGAAGCGACGGAGCTGGCGCCCGCGGGCGCCGCGTCGCCGTTCCGTCGGGCGGTGCTCAAGCTGTCCGGTGAGAGCCTGATGGGCGACCGGGAGTACGGGGTCGACCCGACCACGGTGACCTCGATCGCCCAGGAGGTGGTGGCCGTGCGCGCCCGCGGCACCGAGCTCGCGATCGTCGTGGGCGGCGGCAACTTCTACCGGGGCATGGAAGCCGCGGCGGAGGGGATGGATCGCGCGACCGCCGACTACGCCGGCATGCTCGCCACCCTGCTCAACGCCCTGGCCCTGCAGGACGCACTCGAACGGCTCGGTGCGCAGACGCGCGTGCAGTCCGCGATCGAGGTCTCCGAGGTGGCGGAGCCCTACATCCGGCGCCGTGCGATGCGGCATCTCGAGAAAGGACGTGTGGTGATCTTCGCTGCGGGAACCGGCAACCCGTTCTTCACCACCGACACCGCCGCGGCCCTGCGGGCGCTCGAGATCGGCGCCGAGGCGATCCTGATGGCCAAGAACGGCGTGCGGGGCGTCTACGACGGCGACCCGCGGGTCGATCCCGGCGCCACCTTCATCCCGGAGCTGACCCACCTCGAGGCGATCGAGCGGGGGCTGCGCGTCATGGACACGACGGCGCTCTCGCTGTGCATGGACAACAACCTGCCGATCCACGTCTTCGAGCTCGCCGACGGGAACATCGACCGCGTCGCCGCCGGGGACCGGATCGGCACGCTCGTCGCGACACGGAAGGAGGACTGACATGGGCGCGATCGAGGACTTCCTCGCCGACTGCGAGCGCCGCATGGACCGGTCGATCGACGCCACGCGCCAGGAGTTCAACAGCGTGCGCACGGGCCGCGCGTCGACCGCCCTGCTCGACCGGATCGTGGTCGACTACTACGGCACCGCGACGCCGCTGAACACGATTGCCTCGTTGAGCGCGCCGGAGCCACGCCTCCTCTCCGTGCAGCCGTACGACCCGTCGTCGATCAAGGCGATCGAGAAGGCGATCATGGAGTCCGACCTCGGGCTGACACCGTCCAACGACGGCAAGATCATCCGCCTGCCGATCCCGCAGCTGACCGAGGAGCGACGCAAGGAGCTCGTCAAGCTCGTCCGCCGGTACGCCGAGGACGGCCGCGTGGCCGTGCGCAACGTCCGGCGCGACGTGATGCGGCACCTCGAAGAGCTCGTCCGCAACGGCGATGTCGGAGACGACGAGGAGCGGCGTGGGGAGGCGCAGGTGCAGAAGCTCACGGACGACCACGTCCAGCGGATCGACGAGCTGCTGAAGGCGAAGGAAGCCGAGATCATGGAGGTCTGACCTCCGCCTCGGCTCCCGCTGGCTCGATGGACACCACACGGCACGAGGACGCTGCGCTCGGCACGGCCGCGCCGATCGTCCCTGCATGCGTGGCGATCATCATGGACGGGAACGGGCGCTGGGCCTCTGCCCGGGGGCTGCCCGTGGCCGAGGGCCACAGGGAGGGGACGCGGGCGCTGCGGCGCACCGTGGAGGCGGCGATCGACGCCGGCATCTCCTCGCTCGTGGTCTACGCGTTCTCGACCGAGAACTGGTCGCGCCCGAGCGACGAGGTGGAGACGCTGATGGAGATCCTCTCGGAGACGATCGATCGCGAGCTGCCGGACCTCGCCCGACAGGGCGTGCGGACGCGCTTCATGGGCCGCCGAGACCGCGTGCCGGGCTGGCTGCGGGAGAAGATGGACGCGCTGGAGGCGCTCACCGCCGAGCTCGACACGCTGGACCTGTGGATCGCCTTCGACTACGGTGGGCGGGCGGAGCTGGTGCACGCCGCACGACGGCTCGTGGTCGACGGCGTCAGCGCCGACGCGGTGGACGAGGACGCGCTCGCGGAGCGGCTGTACGCGCCCGAGCTCCCCGAGGTCGACCTGCTCGTGCGGACGTCGGGCG
Source organism: Thermoleophilia bacterium (assembly GCA_029858755.1). Classification (GTDB taxonomy): domain Bacteria; phylum Actinomycetota; class Thermoleophilia; order Gaiellales; family Gaiellaceae; genus Gaiella. Next base: position 2,955 of record JAOUEK010000048.1, on the reverse strand, counting down.
AGCTCCGCATCTCGAACTTCCTGCTGTGGGAGGCGGCCTACGCGGAGCTGGTGTTCACGGACACGCTCTGGCCCGACTTCGGCGAGGACGACCTGCAGGCCGCGATTGCCGAGTACGCGCATCGCGCCCGCCGGTTCGGGGGCCGCTGAGCGGTGAGCCCGTTCTGGTCGCGCCTCGTCGTCGCGGGCGTCCTGCTCCCGGTCGTGATCGGCATCGTCGTGCTCGGGGGCTGGTGGCTCACCGTCCTCGCACTCGTCGGCGGCGTGCTCGCGCTGCACGAGCTCTACGCGATCGGCTCCTCGCTGCGACCACTCCGCCTCGGTGGGTACGCCGGCGCCTTCGCGACGCTGCTGGGGCTGCAGCTCGGCGGCGTGCCCTGGATGGCGGCGGGCCTGCTCTCCACGCTCGGCTTCGCGTTTCTCGTCTTCCTGCTCTCGCAGTCGCGCCCGTCGTTCACCGCGGCGATCGCGTTGACCGCGATGGGGGTGGTGTGGGTGATCGGAGGCCTTGCGTGCCTCGCGCTCGTTCGCGACATCCCGGAGTACGGGGTGTGGACGATCATCGCCGTCCTCTTCACCGTGTTCGCGAGCGACACCTTCGCGTTCTTCGTCGGCCGTGCGATCGGCCGGCACAAGATGGCGCGCGCGATCTCACCGGGCAAGTCGTGGGAGGGCTTCGTCGCCGGCCTCCTCGCCGGGGTCGGCGTTTCCTTCGTGGTGCTGTACCGTGACCGCGCCGAGTTCCTCTCCGTGCCGCAGTCCCTCGCGCTCGGCGCGGCGGTCGCAGTTGCCGGGGTGCTGGGCGACCTGTTCGAGTCGGCGGTGAAGCGCGATCTCGGCGTCAAGGACTCGGGACGGCTTCTCGCCGGCCACGGCGGCATGCTCGACCGGCTCGACTCGCTGCTCTTCGCCGGACCCGCCGCTTACGCGGTGATCCTCGCCTTCGGCGCCGCGTGAGCCCGGCTGAACGGGAACTTCACTCGAAGACGGCTACGCTTCGACGGATGAGACGGGTCGCACTGCTCGGCGCGACGGGATCGATCGGCCGGCAGGCGATCGAGGTCGTGGTCGCGCACGCGGGGCTCCGGCTGTGCGCGCTGCACTCGGCCACGAGCCCGCTGGACGCGCTCGCGGCCCAGCACGACGTGGAGCACACCCAGGTCGGCGGTGACCCGACCACCCTCCTCGAGCGCAGCGACCCCGACGTGGTGCTCAACGCGATCGTGGGCTTCGCGGGCGTTCGCGGCACCCTCTGGGCGCTCGAGCACGGAGTCGCGCTCGCGCTCGCGAACAAGGAGAGCCTCGTCGCCGCGGGCGCGCTCGCGACCGAGGCACGGCAGCGTGGCGGCGGGCTGCTGCTGCCGGTGGACAGCGAGCACTCGGCGCTGCTGCAGTGCCTGGAGGGCCGCGACCCCGCGTCGGTCGAGTCGCTCGTGCTCACCGCGTCCGGCGGGCCGTTCCGCGGCCGAGGACGGGACGAGCTCGCCGCCGTCACCCCCGAGGAAGCACTGGCTCACCCGACCTGGAGCATGGGCCCGAAGATCACGATCGACTCGGCGACGCTCGCGAACAAGGGCCTGGAGCTGATCGAGGCGCACTGGCTCTTCGGCGTCCCATACGAGAAGATCGACGTCGTCGTGCACCCATCCTCGATCGTCCACGGCGTCGTCCGCTTCCGCGACGGGGCGGCCCTCGCCCATCTCGGGAACCCCGACATGCGTGTGCCGATCTCGTACGCGCTCACCTACCCGGAGCGCGCCGCGACCCCGGTTCCGTCGCTCGACCTTGCCGCGGGCGTGTCGCTCGAGTTCGAGGCGCCGGACGAGGTGACGTTCCCGCTCCTCGGCCTCGCGCGCGAGGCGGGCGAGCGCGGCGGCACGTACCCGTGCGCCTACAACGCCGCCAACGAGGTCGCAGTGCACGCGTTCCTCGAGGGCCGCATCGGCTTCCTGGACATCGCCGGCACCGTCGCGGACGCGCTGGCCGCCGCGGACGGCGCCCCGGCCGGCGACCTCTCGGAGCTGATGGAGGCCGACTCGGCGGCGCGTGCGGCCGCACGCAGGAGGCTCGTCGCCGCATGACGATCTTCGTCGCCATCGTCGGGCTGGGGCTGCTGATCTTCGTCCACGAGCTCGGGCACTTCGTCGCCTCGCTCGCGCTCCGCATGCGCCCGCGGAAGTTCTACATCGGGTTCCCGCCGGCCGTGCTGAAGACGAAGCGAAACGGCATCGAGTACGGGTTGGGCGCGATCCCGCTCGGCGGCTTCGTGAAGATCCCCGGGATGCACCGGCCGGCTCCGGCCGACGTCGACCATGCGCTCGGGCGGGCGCTCGAGGAGGCCCCCGGCCTTGCCGGCCCGGTCGACCGGCTGCGCGGCGCGCTGGCGGCAGGCGACCAGCACACGGCCGTCGACGCCGTCGAGGTGTTGCGCGGCCTCCTGCCACAGAAGCACCTGTCGCCCGGCCCGCTCGCGGCGGCGGAGAAAGGTCTGACCGACCTCGAGGACGCGCTCGGGCCCGACGCCTACTGGCGCGCCGCGACGTGGAAGCGCGTGATCGCGATCGCCGCAGGCCCGGCCGCCAACGTCGCCTTCGCCTTCGTGCTCTTCACGGTCCTCTTCATGGTCAGCGGCGGCCGCGCGACCACCGTGGTGGAGGAGGTCGCACCGGACGCGCCCGCCGCCGCGATCGGGTTGCGCGCCGGGGATCGGATCGTCGAGATCGGCGGCACGCGGGTGGGCCCGCGCGACATCTCGCGCACGATCTCGGGATCGGACGGGCGCCCGCTGACCCTGGTCGTCATGCGTGAGGGCACCAGGGTCGCCCTCGGCCCCGCGGCCGCGAGACGATCGGACGACGGCGTGTACCGGCTCGGGTTCGTGCTCCGCGGGGAGGGCCTGTCACTGCCCGCCGCGGCCGGCGAGTCCGGGCGCGTGACAGCGCTCGTCACGCGGGAC
>JAOUEK010000514.1 GCA_029858755.1 Thermoleophilia bacterium | reverse complement strand
GACGACGGAAGAGATGCGGGCTCTTGAGCTCGACCATCACGCCGACCCGGTCGCGGCAGAGTGCGAGCACCTCCTCGAGCGTCGGAATGCCGACCGCACGCAGCTCCGCCAGCGCGCACCCTCGCAGCGGGCCGGTCAGCGGAGTGAGTCGGTCGAGGTCGAGGTCGTGGAAGACCACGAGCGCACCGTCTGCAGACGCCTGTACGTCGAGCTCGACGAAGTCTGCGCCGGCCTCGATGGCGCGCTCGAACGCGGGCAGCGTGTTCTCCTTCTCGTCCCAGGACGCGCCGCGGTGTGCGATCACCCACGTCATCCGACCAGACGCCGCACGAGCGGCACGTCGATCCCGTCGACGATCTCGTCGGCGTGCGAGAGACGGTGATCCGGCATTGTCCCGCGCACCGCCAGGCAGCGCAGGCCAGCGGCTTTCGCGGACGTGACGCCGGCCTCCGTGTCTTCGAACGCGACGACTGCGGCCGGCGGTATCCCGCCGCCGATGCGGGCGAGTGCGAGCGCATACGCCTCTGGATGCGGCTTGCCGTGTGTCACGTCGTCCACGCTGACCACGGCGGTGAGCAGCGGGGCGATCCCCGCAGCCTCGAGCACGGGCTCGATCTCGCGACGGTACGCCGCCGAGACGACCGCGACCGGCACGCGCCCCGCTGCATAGGAAAGCGCCTCCCGCGCAGCCTCCGGCACGGTCGAGCCGTCGGCAATCAGGCAATACCGGTCGATGCGCTCGGCGACGAGGCGGGCGAGCTGCTCCCCGTGCACGCGAAGCCACCCGCCGATGATTGCCTCGTCGGTCTCGCCGGCCAGGGAACGGTAGTACTCGGTCTCGTCGAGCGGCCGTCCGTGCTCCGCAAAGATCTCCTGATAGAGACGGCACAGCAGCGGCTCGTCGTGGGAGAGCGTGCCGTTGAAGTCGAACACGACGGCTCGGGCGACGGGCATCGGCCCGCCAGCCTACTCTCCCGCCACGATGCCGGCCACGGCCCTGCTCCTCGCGCTCGGTGCCGCGTTCCTCCATGCCGCCTGGAACCTCATGCTCGCCGGCGAGCGGGATCCAGAGGCCGCGACCGCGATCGCGATGTGTGCCTCGGTCATCACGTTCGGCCCGGTCGCAGCGCTGACGTGGGACGTCGAGCCCGCTGTCTGGCCCTTCGTGGCGGTGACGTCGCTGCTCCAGCTCGTGTACTTCGCGCTGCTCGCGAGGGCGTATCGGCGGACCGAGCTCTCCTTCGTGTACCCGATCGCCCGCGGTGGCGCTCCCGTGGTCGTCCTCGTGGTGTCGGTCGTCGTGCTCGGCGCGACGGTCGGGGCCGCCCAGGCAGCGGGCGTGTGCCTGGTCGGTCTCGGCGTCGTCCTCGTGCGCGGATTGAGCGGTCGCCGGGACGCGGCCGGCCTCGCGCTCGGGCTCGTCATCGCGTCCGTCATCGCCTCGTACACACTCGTCGACAAGAGCGGCATCCGCCATGCCGATCCCGTCGCGTACCTCGAGCTCGGCATGGCGCCGGCGTCGACAGCGTTCCTCCTCGCGCTGTGGGCGCGCCCAGGCGGCAGCGCGAGACTCGTCGCTGCGCTGCGGCCGCGCCCGGTTGCCGCCGGCCTCGTCTCCTTCGCTGCCTACGTCCTGGTGCTCGCCGCCCTCACCCGCGCCGCAGCGGCGCCCGTGGCAGCCGTCCGTGAGACGAGTGTTCTCATCGCCGCAGCGCTCGCGGCCCCCCTCCTCGGTGAGCGCGTCGGGGCCGGTCGGCTCGTCGGTGCCGGAGTCGTCGTCGGTGGCGTCGCCCTCGTCACGCTCGGGGCGTGACCGGTGCGGCAGCCGACGCCGCTCCCAGGCCCGACATGGCTCCGGCGCTGCGCAGCCGCCACGTCGCGGCCGACAGGCTGCTGTTGATCCGGGGCGGGACGAGGTAGGTGCCCTCCTGCTCGAGCTACGAGACGGAGGCAGCGCCGTCCTCCTGCGCGTCTCCACCACGATCCCGTCCTGTGCCCGCCGTACCCTGATGACCGTGACCGACCCGCCCGAGGTCGCAGTCGTCGGCTGGGACCCGCAGTGGCCCGCCCTGGCACGGGCGGAGGTCGCGCGCCTCACCGCCATTGCCCCTGCCGTCGAGCATGTCGGGTCGACGGCCGTCCCCGGCCTCGCCTCGATCGCCGTGCTCGACCTGGTCGTCGGCGTAGACGATGCCGA
>JAOUEK010000513.1 GCA_029858755.1 Thermoleophilia bacterium | reverse complement strand
CGCGTTCTACGTGACGTTCTGGGTCGGCGCGCAGTTCGCCTCGGCGCTGTTCGGCGGGGTGTGGGCGGCCGTGAACCCCATCGCCACGCTGGCGCTGGCGCTCGAACGCCTCCGCCGCGGCCCGGCCCTGGTCGCCGCCCCACCACCCCCGAGACCAGCTGAGGATCCGATGCTCGTCCTCGTCGGGCTCGGTGGGTTCACCTGGCTGGAGCTGGCCTTCCACGAGCCCGCCATCCCCCGCCTCGTCGCCGTGGCGATCGTGCTCTACAGCGTGCCCTTCGTCGTCGGCGGCGCCCGCCACGGCATCGCCTGGCTGGAGCGCAACGAGGGCTTCGCCGTGCTGTTCGACCTGATCGGCCACCTCTCCCCCATCGGGCGTCGCTCCGACGGCACCGCGGTCGCGCGGGTGCCGGGCTCGGCCCTGGCCCGCGCCGCGACCGGCGCGTCGACGACGGCAGCGGTGATGGTCGTGCTGGGCGGCACGACCTTCGACGGCTTCTCGCGCACCCGGCTGTGGCGCGAGCTCGTGTCGTCGGAAACCGGGTGGTCCCGTACGGCGATGACCACCATCGGGCTCGTCTTCATCGTCGCGGTCGTGGCCGCCGTGTACTTCGCCGCCGCCGCGGCGGCCGGCCGGGTGACCGGCGAGGACGCCCGCACCGTGGCCGACACGTTCGCGCCCAGCCTGGTGCCGATCGCGCTCGCCTACAGCGTCGCGCACTACTTCTCGTTGTTCGTGCTCGACGGGCAGGCGTTCCTGTTCCGGCTCGGCGACCCGTTCGCGTGGGACTGGAACCTGTTCGGCCTGGCCGAGCGCAGCGTGAACTACCGGCTGGTGTCGGCGAGCGCCATCGCGTGGACCCAGGTCGTCGCGGTCGTGGCGGGCCACGTCGCCGGCGTGGTCGTCGCGCACGATCGCGCGGTCCAGCGCTACCCGGCCGGGGTCGCCACCCGCAGCCAGATCCCGATGGTGCTGGCGATGGTCGGCTTCACGATCGCGGCGCTGTTGCTGCTGCTCGGCGCCTGAGCGCAAGGCGGCGGCTCGTTCGTCGGGCCGGTGCCCGACGGATCGCCCGCAGCGCGCCCCCGCTTCAACGGAACTCGCCGAGCGAGCGCCAGGCGAACGCGACGGCGGCGGCGATGACGGCGGCGCCGCCGGACACGCCCGGCCACCCGGGCGATCACGGAGCCTGCCACGGCGGCGCCGGCCGCCGAACCGGCCAGCAGCAGCCCGTAGCCCTGGGCGTCGAGCCCGAGGCGATCGCGGGCGAACAGCACGAACACGCTCATCCCCGCGCTGGAAGCGAAGTTCCACGCGCCCAGCACCAGGGCGAGGGTGCGCAGAGGGCGATGCCCTCGGAGCCAGCGCAGACCCTCGCCGACGTCGCTGAGCAGCCGCCCCACCGCGGAGCCACGCCGCTCGCCGCTCGGGCCGTCACCCCCGGCTCGAGTGGCCGGTGAGGCAGGCGCGGTGGACGATGCAGCCGGCGCGGTGGCCGAACGGGCCGCGAAGCTGCCGCCGAGCGAGGCGAGCAGAAGCGCCGACAGGCCGAACGATCCCGCGTCGATCGCGAGCGGCAGCATGGCCGCGACCGCGAAGAGCAGGCCACCCAGCGGAGGTCCGACGAACTCGGCGCCGACGATCTCGAGGCTCGACTCGTACCCGTTCGCCCGCTCCAGCTGGGCGGGCTCGACCAACGTCGCGACCAGCGGGAGCGAGGCCGTGCGGAAGAAGGTGTCGCCGATGCCGAGGAGCAGGGCGGTGACGGCGACGAGGCCGACGGTGGCGACGCCCGCGGCCACCGCGACGGCCAGCGCGCCGACGAGGACCATGCGCGCCACATCCGCGGTGACCATCACCCGGCGGCGGTCCCAGCGGTCGACGAGCGCACCGGCGACGAGCGAGAACACCAACCACGGGAGCTGTTGGGCCATCGCGACGGCGGCGACGAGCCGGGCGTCCGACGTCAGCGAGGCGGTGAGGAGCGGAACGGCTGCGTGGTCGATGCCGTCACCGATCGAGGTGATGCCGACAGCGGCCAGGAAACGGTGGAGCCGGCGGTCGGCCGTCGGGGGGTCCCGCTTCGGCACGGCGCACGTTCTACACCCGGGGCCCGGTCCGCACGTTCGAGTTCGTCCGCGTCGACCCATTCGACTGCCGGAGCCGACGAGTCCGGCCGATTCCCCAGGTCGGCGCC
>JAOUEK010000047.1 GCA_029858755.1 Thermoleophilia bacterium | reverse complement strand
GACGGAAAGTGCAGGATGTGCTCGTGGACGCGAAGGTGCCGCGAGGGGAGCGGGACACCTGGCCGCTCGTCGTCGGGGACGAGGGCGTCGTCGCCGTGCCCGGCGTCGCCGAGGCGCCCGGCTGGGAGGGCGTCGTGCGGGCGAGGAGGAACCCGTGAGACGCTCTCCGTCGCACGACGCGACGCGGCCGCGAAGCGGACGCCTTCAGGGTTTGTCGCTCTCCGGGATCCGCTCGGCGGATCCCGGATCTGCGGAGGAAGCATGACCGTCGACCACGGCGTCGCCGAGGTGCTGCTCGACGAGGCCACCGTCCAGGAGCGGGTCGCGGCTCTCGGCGCCGAGATCAGCGCCGACTTCGAGGGCCGCGAGGTGCTGCTCGTCGGGGTGCTCAAGGGCGCGGTCTTCTTCATGGCCGACCTGATGCGACGGCTGTCGATCCCGTGCGAGATCGACTTCATGGCGATCTCCTCCTACGGTGCCGCGACCGACTCCTCCGGCGTCGTACGCATCCTCAAGGACCTCGACGCGAACATCGCCGGCCGCCACGTGCTCGTGGTCGAGGACATCATCGACTCCGGCCTCACACTCTCGTACCTGATGCGGACGCTGCGCGCGCGACGGCCCGCGACCCTCGAGATCTGCGCGCTGCTGACGAAGCCCGAGCGGCGCGAGATCGACGTTCCCGTCCGCTATGTCGGCTTCGAGATCCCCAACCGCTTCGTGATCGGCTACGGCCTCGACTTCGCCGAGCGGTACCGCAACCTGCCCTACATCGGCGTGCTCGACCCCGATCTCGTGACCGCGGCCACGAGTGGAGCTCCGTAACGGCTCGGTTAACCAAGGCGACCGGGGGTCGGCGGCGAAAAAACGTGCTGCTACGCTCCGAAAAGACTCGATATGAACAGGTTCTTCCGCAGCGCGCTCTTCCCCCTCGTCGTCATCGTGCTGCTCGTCTACCTGGCGAGCCAGACACTGATCTCGCGTGACGATCAGACGCAGAAGGTCACCTACTCGGAGCTGATCCAGCAGGCCGAGGCGGGCAACGTGTCCGACGTCCTCTTCACGCCCAGCCGGCAGCAGATCTCCGCCACGCTCGACTCCGGCCAGAAGGTCAAGGTCAACTACCCGACGCCGGAGTCGCAGTTCGCCTTCCAGCAGGTGCTGCAGAAGCAGAACATCCGCTTCGACTCGAAGGGGACGGGCTCGTCCGCGTGGTGGACGCTGCTCACCAGCCTCTTCCCGATCCTGCTGCTGATCGCGTTCTGGATCTTCCTCATGAACCAGATGCAGGGCGGCGGCTCCAAGGTGATGAGCTTCGGCAAGAGCAAGGCCAAGCGGATGTCGCCCGACTCGCCGAAGGTCACCTACAAGGACGTCGCGGGAGCCGACGAGGCCGTCGAGGAGCTCCAGGAGATCAAGGAGTTCCTCGAGAACCCGAAGAAGTTCCAGGCGCTCGGCGCACGCATCCCCAAGGGAGTGCTGCTGTACGGGCCGCCCGGCACCGGCAAGACGCTGCTCGCCCGCGCGACCGCCGGCGAGGCCGGCGTGCCGTTCTTCTCCATCTCGGGCTCGGACTTCGTCGAGATGTTCGTCGGCGTCGGTGCGTCACGCGTCCGCGACCTGTTCGAGCAGGCCAAGCAGGCGAGCCCCTGCATCATCTTCATCGACGAGATCGACGCTGTCGGCCGCCACCGCGGCGCCGGCCTCGGCGGCGGTCACGACGAGCGCGAGCAGACGCTCAACCAGCTGCTCGTCGAGATGGACGGGTTCGAGCTGAAGGACAACATCATCCTCATCGCCGCCACGAACCGACCGGACATCCTCGACCCGGCGCTGCTCCGCCCGGGCCGCTTCGACCGCCAGATCGTGGTCGACCGGCCCGACCGCAACGGCCGCCGCCACATCCTCGAGGTGCACGCGAAGGGCAAGCCGCTCGCCAAGGAGATCGACCTCGACACGCTCGCCGCCGCGACGCCCGGCTTCACCGGAGCCGACCTCGCCAACGTGATCAACGAGGCCGCGCTGCTCGCGGCCCGTCGCGGCAACAAGACGATCGCGCAGGACGAGCTCGAAGAGGGGATCATGCGCGTGATCGCCGGCCCCGAGAAGAAGTCGCGGCTCTTCTCGGAGAAGGAGCGGAAGATCACCGCCTACCACGAGATGGGGCACGCGCTGGTGGGCTTCTACCTGCACGAGACGGACGAGGTGCACAAGATCTCGATCGTCAGCCGCGGCCAGGCGCTCGGCTACACGATCTCGCTGCCCAGCGAGGACCGGTACCTGACGACGAAGGGTGCGCTGATGGATCAGATGGCGATGACCCTCGGCGGGCGTGCAGCAGAGGAGCTGGTCTTCCACGAGGTGACGACGGGCGCCGCCAACGACCTGGAGAAGGTCACGCACACGGCCAAGCAGATGGTGATGCGCTTCGGCATGAGCGAGAAGCTCGGCCCGCGCGTGCTCGGGCGGAACCACGACATGCCCTTCCTCGGGCGCGAGATGTCGGCGGAGCCCGACTACTCGGACGAGATCGCCAAGCAGATCGACGACGAGATCCGCCGCGTGATCGAGGAGTCGCACGACACCGCGACCACCGTGCTCCGCGAGCACATGGACGAGCTGCACCAGCTCTCGGCGATCCTGATCGAGCGCGAGACCATCGACAAGGAGCAGTTCGAGCGGCTGCTGGCCGGCGAGGCCGAGGAGTCGGTGTTCGCCGAGCCACCCGCGCCCGTCGTCGAGGAGCCGAGGCCCGAGCCCGACAAGAAGCCCGTGCTCAAGCCCGCCCCGCGCCCCCTTCCGGGTGCGGCGATGCAGCCCCCGCCCGACCCCGCCGCCGGCTGAGCGGTTCCTTGTCCGCAGATTCGAGAGCCCGCAGAGGCGGGCTCTCGAGTCGCGACGATCTCTGAAGGCGTCCGCTGCGCGGCCGCGGCATGGTTGCGGCTCGCCGGATCGTGGGCCGGCAGGGGCGGGCTCTCGAGTCGCGACGATCTCTGAAGGCGTCCGCTGCGCGGCCGCGGCATGGTTCCATCGTGCGTGTCCGGGGGGCGGGGGAGGCGGGCTCTCGAGTCGCGAGGATCCCTGGAGGCGTCCGCGTTGTGCCCGCGGAATGGCGGGCCGCGGTCAGCTGTGGCGCACGCGTGCTCGGGGGCGTCTGGCTTCGGTCCGGCGGCTACAGGCTTGATGCGAAATGGGCGCTCCGTGGGGCCGTCACGACCGCGCACGAATCTCGCATCAAGCCTCTAGCGCTCGGCCCGTCGCGCGACTCGATGGCTTCACGCTCCGCGCCAGGGCGCTTCCTCGGCGCGCTCGGGCTCGACGTGAGGGCCGCGCGCGCGGCGGGGAGCGAGACCGGCCGAGATGGCGATCCGGGCGAGCAGCGCCAACGCGCCGACGGCGGCGAGCGCGCCGAGCACGTCGATCGCCACGCCCTCGATGCGCGCCAGCTCCGCCGTGGCCTCCAGCGCCACCGCGGCCGCGAGCGTGCCCAGTCCGAGCACGCACAGCCAGGCGACGTGGCGGGCGCGGACGCCGGCCTCGTCGGGCGACGTCGTCCGCAGCTCGTGGGACCAGTAGCCGAGCTCGCACACGAGCAGCAGCAGCACCCCGACGAGCGGTGCACCGCGGTCGAGCCGCGCACCCTCGACGACCACCTCGAGCGCGTACGCGCCGCCGAGGGCGGCCGCGGCGACACCGACCGCCGCGGGCAGGCGGAGCAGCAGGCCGGCGGCGAGGATCGCGGTCCCGAGCGCGCCGAGCGCCGCCACACCCCGGCCCGTCGCCACCGAGGCAGCGTCCAGCGTCAGCCACGTGGTGAGGCCGGCCGCGACCGCGGCAGCTGCGCCGCCGACGATCAGCGCCGGGCGACCAGTGCGTGGCGCCGGTACGTCCTCACCTCCTCCAGCGTCGCCTCCAGCTCGGTTTCCTCGTCCCAGCGCCCGACGGCGACGCCCATGCCGCGCAGGCGCTCGCGCACGTCCGCACGCCGCAGCTGCCAGAGCCTCCGTGCGAGCCGCTCCACGTCGGTGTCGCCGGTCCCCGCGAACGACTCAGCTGCGATCTCGACCACCGCGAGATCGTGGCCCCGCGCCCTGAGGTCGAGCATCGCCGTGACCGCACGTGCGTCGAGCAGCGGCGAGATGGCGACGACGAGCGCGTGGGGCGGCAGGGTTCGCGCGGGGATCACGTTGACGTCCTTCCACGCGTAGCTGAAGCGAACCTGGGTCTCGAGCAGCGCGTCGACCAGCATGTACCGCTGCACGGGGCCCGATCCGGGCTCGAGCCACCGGAGGGTCCCGCCGAAGCTGACGAGGCCGACGCGGTCTCGCCGCTTCAGGTACAGGTCGGCGAGCGTCGCGGCCGCACGGACGACGCGTCCGAGGATCCCGTCGCGGGCGTCCCCGACGTCCACGAAGCTGTCGAGCATGAGCACCACGTCCGCGTTCCGGTCGGGGTGACGCTCGTTGACGACGAGCGTGCCGCGCCTCGCGGTCGCCCGCCAGTTCACGGAGCGCAGGCGGTCTCCGGGCACGAACGGGCGCGTGTCGGCGAACTCGAGCCCGTCCGCGCGGACCTTCGACGTCTCGTTCCCCGTCGTCGCCTGTGTGTGCGCCGGCGCCAGCAGCCTGCTCAGCTGCTCGGGGCGCGGGTAGACGCGGATGCGATGCGGCCGCGCCACCCTGCGCTCCCACACGAGGACCCCCAGGCGGTCACGAGCGCGCACCCGGAGGTCGCCGACCGTCCACGAGCCCCAGCGGGCGCGGAAGGCCACGTTTAGCTCGCGGCTCTCGCCCGCCTGCAGCGAGAGCGCCAGCGGCAGGGCGTCGTCCACGATCTCGACGGCGGGCGGGAGGACGTGGCGCACCTCGAGGCGTGCGAGCGAGGTCTCCGCGTCGATGTCGACCGTCGTGGGGATGTCGTCGCCCTCCAGCGCGCGCTCGTCGGGGATCGAGAAGCCGACACGCACGCGTGGAGCGGGGCGGGTCAGCCCGAGCGCGAGCACGAGCGCAAATGGCACCGCGGCGACCGCGAGCTCGGCGCGGCGCGCGCCGAGCGCGGCGACCAGGCCCAGGGCGACCAGGACCGCGTACGCGGTGAGGCGCGGCGTGGCCCGGGGCGTCACGCCTCGGCGCTCTCCGCCGGTGGCGTCGCGACCGTCTCCAGCACCTCCTCCACGACGTCGACGCCGGAGCGCCGCTGCACCCAGAGCTCGGGCCGCAGCACCAGCCGGTGAGCGAGGGCGGGCACCGCGATCGCCTTCACGTCGTCGGGCGTCACGTAGTCGCGGCCCTCGAGCGCAGCGTGGCAGCGCGACAGCTTGAGCAGGGCGAGGCTTCCCCGCGGGCTGGCACCGACCGACGTGCTCGGGCTCTCTCTGGTGGCGGTGACGAGTGCCACCGCGTACCTGCCCACCGCCGGCGCGACGTGGACGTCCTCGACCGCGCGCTGCATCGACCCGAGCGTGTCACGGTCGACGACGCGCTCGAGCGACACGTCGTCGACGCGGCGCTCGATCCGCCGGGCGAGCACCTCCCACTCGTCCTCCGCGGCGGGGTACCCGAAGGCGGTGCGCAGGATGAAGCGGTCCACCTGTGCCTCCGGCAGCGGGTAGGTGCCCTCGTACTCGATCGGGTTCTGCGTGGCCAGCACGAGGAACGGGTGCTCGAGCACGTGTGTCTCGCCGTCGACCGTGACCTGTCGCTCCTGCATCGCCTCCAGCAGCGCCGCCTGCGTCTTCGGGGGAGCGCGGTTGATCTCGTCGGCGAGGAGGAGGTTCGTGAACACAGGGCCGGGACGGAACTCGAAGTCGCCGTCGCGCTGGTTCCAGATCGAGGAGCCGGTGACGTCGGAGGGCAGCAGGTCGGGGGTGAACTGCACGCGCGCGAAGCCGAGGCCGGTGACGGTCGCGAAGGAACGAGCAGCAAGCGTCTTCGCGAGGCCTGGCACGTCCTCCAGCAGCACGTGGCCGTTCGCGAGCAGGCCCATCAGCACGACGCGGAGCTCGCTCCGCTTGCCGATCACCGCACGGCTCACCTCGTCGAGGATCCGGTCGGCGAGCACGCGGACCTCGGCGAGCGTCGTCACAGCTCCTCCAGGACGCGCAGCATGCGGTCGATCTCGTCCGCCGTGAGGCCGCCGTCGTGCCTGCGCACCGGGGCCTCCCGCTCGGGCCCGAGAACGTCCCACAGCTCCGCGCCGAGCAGCTCTCGCGCCCGCTCCGGGCGCCGCTCGAGGTCGACTCCCCGGCGCGAGGCGAGCAACCCGCCGGCCAGCTCCCGCAGCGCGGGGCGGAGGCGAAGGTGCGCGTCGAACGCGGACGACATCGACAGGCCGATCTCCCGCTCGGCGCGGTCGAGCCCCTCGATGCCCGTCGCGCGCGGTGAGCCTCCGGGCGCCGTGTCGAACGACGAGGGGGCCGAGGGGTAGGCGCTGCGCAGCGTCGCCACGGCGACCGCGAGCGCGATCGTGACCATCGTGAGCAGCCACAGGTGGGTGGCCAGCTCCGCGCGGTCCGGGAGGATCGCGAGCGCGACGGCAAGGCCCGCTGTCGGCAGGAGCGCGACCTCGATCGCGCGGACGACCCGTCGCCTCACGCGTCGCCCCCGCCGAGCGCGGCGGACAGCGCCTCTGCGCGGGCCGCCTGCTCGCGCTCGTCGACGGCACGCAGGACGCCGCGCGTCGTCTCCAGGGCCTCGATCGCCTCCTCCTTCATCCTCACGTCGACGACGTGCTGGGAGAACTTCGCCTCTGCGAACAGCGCCGTCAAGCGCGTGACCGCCCGCCGGGGCACCTCCAGGTCGAGCAGCACCCGCTCCAGGTACTCCTCCGGGGCCTCTGACATCAGCCGCGGCGCTCCGTACCACGCGAGCACGCGCTCGAGCCGCGCGTACGCGATGATCACCGCGCGGCGGGGGTCTTGCTCGGCGCGGATGTCGTCGAGCGTGTCGTCGAGCACGTCGGCCAACGCGGACGCGAGCGCCGCGTCCCCGGGCTCCGCGGGCCGACGTCGTGCGCGGAGCGCGAGCGCGCCGGCGGTGACCGCGATCGTGACGAGCGCGAGCGTCACGAGCACCGGCACCGTCGCGAACTCGGGCCGATACTGGGAGTCGGAGTCAGCGCCGCCGCCCGACTGGTCGCCGATCGGCTGGAACGGCTGGTCGCGAAGCCCGCCGTCGCCGCCGATCCTGCTCACGCCGAGCGCCAGGAGGACCAGGAACCCGAAGAAGGCGAGCGAGGTGAAGAGCCGCCGCCTCGGGTCGCGGCGCAGCCGGGACGGGCTCGAGATCGTGGACGGCGCGAGCACGATCAGCGCGATCCACAGCACCGCGCCGAACGCCATGACCACGACGAACAGGCTGACGCCGATGTCGAGGAGCCAGTCGGCCGGGCGCCTCGCCCCGCCCGACCCCGTCGGCGCCGGCCCCCCGGCGGCGATCGCGACGGCCGCGAGCAGCACGAGGACGACGAACACGACGAGCACGGGACGGCGACCCGCCCCCCGGATGGCGCTACCGTCCACCGTGAGATGAGACGTCAGGCGCTCGCGGATCGTTTGCCCCGGCCCTCGGTGATGGGCGTGCTCAACGTCACGCCGGACAGCTTCTCCGACGGCGGCGTCCATGTCGACCCGGAGGCAGCCGCCGCCCGCGCCCGAGCGATGGTCGCGGAGGGCGCGGCGCTGGTGGACGTCGGCGGCGAGTCGACCCGCCCAGGGTCGGACGGGATCACGGTGGACGAGGAGCTCCGCCGCGTGGTGCCAGTGCTCGAGCGGCTCGAGGGCGTCCCCGTGTCGATCGACACGGCGAAGGCGGAGGTCGCCCGCCGCGCCCTCGCCCTCGGCGTCGAGCTCGTGAACGACGTGACCGCGCTGCGCGGCGACCCTGCCCTCGTCGAGGTGGTCGCCGAGGGCGGCGCGTACCTGTGCCTGATGCACATGCGGGGCGAGCCGCGGACGATGCAGGATGCGCCCGTGTACGACGACGTCCTGGCCGAGGTGGCGCGGTTCCTGGAGGAGCGGCTGGCGTTCGCCGTCGCAGCCGGCGTCTCCGAGGACCGCATCTGCCTCGACCCCGGCATCGGCTTCGGGAAGACGCCACGGCAGAACCTCGAGCTCGTGCGGGGGCTCGGGCAGCTGGCCGCGCTCGGGCGTCCCGTGCTCGTCGGGCTCTCGCGCAAGAGCACGTTGGGCAAGGTGCTCGGCGACCCGCACGCCCGCGTTGGCTCTGACGACGCCTCCGTCGGCGCGGCGGTCGCCGCCTTCGACCGGGGCGCGTCGATCTTCCGCGTCCACGCCGTGCGCCGCCACGTGGAGGCGCTGACGATCGCGGCCGCGGTCGAGGTCGGGGCGTACGCGTGACGCTGGTGATCGAGCTCGCCGGCCTCGAGCTCCACGGCTACCACGGCGTGCTGGAGGAGGAGCGCCGCGACGGCCAGCGGTTCCTCGTCGACGTCGAGATCGAGCCTGCCGAGGCGACCGCCGGCGTCACCGACCGGATCGCGGACGCGATCGACTATCGGCGCGTGGTCGAGATCGTGCTCGATGTCTTCGGGGCGACGTCGTACCAGCTGCTGGAGGCGTTGACATCGGCCATGGCCGATCGGCTGCTCGCGGAGCTGCCGGCAAGGCGGGTGCGGGTGCGGGTGCGCAAGCCGGAGGTGCGGCTCGTCGTCGCCGCGGAGCACTCGGCGGTGATCGTCGAGCGCGTCATCGAGCCCGCACGTTGAGCGTATAGGTGCCGGTGAGCTTCCCGCGCGGAGGTGTCACGGCGAGGTACAGGTAGCGCCCGCCGGCGGTGTTCGCGTAACGGAGCGTCTCGCCGGTGCCCCTGGTGGCAGCGCGGGCGAGGCGTCCCGTGGCCGACTGCACGCTGAGCGTGCCGGCCTTCCACAGGGTGAGGTCGACGTCGGTGCCGCTCGTCGACGCGACGAGCGTGTTCCCTCTCGGCACCCACACGCGGTAGACGTCCCGCGGATCCTCGATCAGGTCGAAGCGAGCCTGGATCGTCGCGCTCGGACGCTGCCGCGTGGTCAGCGCACCGAGGCCGATCGCGTCGGCGCTCGCCGGATCGAC
>JAOUEK010000512.1 GCA_029858755.1 Thermoleophilia bacterium | reverse complement strand
GTGCTGCTCCGTGAAGCCATGGAAGAGATCGAGGAACGGCCCGGCGACGGACTTCTCGACCAGCAGCCGCGTGCCCGCCAGGCAGACCTGGCCGGCGTCGTCGTACTGGCCTGCGGCCGTCCTCGCGGCCGCTTCCAGCTCACAGTCGGCGAAGACGAGCAGCGGCCCCTTGCCGCCGAGCTCCGCCGTGAAGGGCACGAGGTTGCGCGCGGCGTGGACGCCGATCTGCCGGCCGGTCTCCGGCGAGCCCGTGAAGGAGACCCGGCGGACGCCAGGATCGGCTGTGAGCGCCGCTCCCGCCTCCTCGCCGATCCCCTGCACGACGTTGAAGGTGCCGGGTGGGAAGCCGGCCTCGTCGACCAAGTCGGCGAGCAGCGAGCAGGAGAGCGGCGACCACTCCGCCGGCTTGAGCACGACCGTGCACCCGGCGGCGAGCGCGGGAGCCGTCTTCCAGGTGGAGAGCATGAACGGCGCGTTCCACGGCGTGACAACCACTGCAGCGCCGCTCGGCATGCGGATCACGCGATTGGCAGTGGCGTTCGACGGCCACGCGCGCTCCTCGTGGGCGACCGCCAGATCGGCATAGGAGCGGAAGTTCCTGGCGCCGCGCGCTATCACCCGGGCGCGCAGCGAGCGCAGCAGCATCGCCATGTCCACGCACTCGACGGCCGCCAAGCGCTCGACGTTCGCGTCGATCAGGTCGGCCAGGCGGTGCAGGTGCGCGGCCCGGCCGGCCGGCCCGAGCGCCGCCCAGGCCGGGAACGCCGCGGCCGCGGCGGAGACGGCAGCCGACGCCTCCGCCTCGCCTCCCCGCGCGACCTCCGCGAGGGGCAGGCTGTCGATCGGGGAGAGGTCGGTGAAGGTCGACGCACCCGGGACCCGC
This sequence comes from Thermoleophilia bacterium, assembly GCA_029858755.1. GTDB lineage: Bacteria > Actinomycetota > Thermoleophilia > Gaiellales > Gaiellaceae > Gaiella. The sequence goes on along the minus strand of JAOUEK010000512.1, from coordinate 1,318 downwards.
TCGCCGCCGATGAAGTGGTCGACGGAGACGCTGACCCCGGCGACGTCGACGCGACCGGTCACAGCGGCCGCACCGTCTCCAGGTCGTCGACCGTGTACGCGAAGGTGAAGCGGAACCCCCTGCCCACGCGCGAAGGAGCGAGCGCCACGTGCTCCTCGTGCGGGGCATCGTGGAGCCGGAGCGTGGCCGTGCCCTCCCAGACCTCGGAGACGGCCCGGTCGCGGCTGCGTGCGCGCACGAGCTCGTGCACTGCCGGCTCGTCGTGACGTCCGGCCTCGAGCCGCGGGAAGTGACGCACGTTGACGAGCGGCGGGTCGTTGTGGGTCGGTCCGGTCTGCGACAGCCGCTCCAGCGTGACCGTGCCCTCGGCGAGCCGGCGGTCGTACGCCGCGCACGTGCCGCCGAAGGTGGCGCCGGGCGCGACGCCCGGGTCGGCGGCACACTCGACCCCGAACGTCCGGGTGATCCAGATCGAGCCGAGCTTCTTGGGGAAGCCCTGGATCCACCCGCGCGCGAGCGCGAAGTCACGGTCGACCCAGATGAAGGGGCACGTGGTCACGTGCTCCCCGTCGAGCGTGGCGTTGACGACGAGGAAGAACTCCTTGTACTGGCTGCGCGACGGGTCGATCAGCTCCCCGCCCCCGGCGGAGCTCGACTGCCAGTCGGCGAAGATCGCGGCGGCGCGCCCCGGGTCGTCGGCGAACGGCTCGAGCCCGTCGGGGAGCACGGCCGCGACCGCATCGGGATCGGCCCAGTACTCGATCACGAGGAAGTCGCCGACGTAGTCCCACGGCGGCGGCGGCACGAGCGACGAGTGCCCCAACGGCGTCCGCGGGACCGAGTAGCCGCGAAGCCCGCTCATCCCGGCCACCCCTCGGGGGGCGGGGGCAGGAGGCGACCGCGCGTCTCCCAGCTCTCCCGCTCCCACTCGATCGCGACCGGGTCGAAGCGGAAGTACGAGCGGGGTGGCAGCGGCCCCCAGGTGTTCGAGGAGTAGCGGTCGTCGGGGTAGGTGCGCGGCACGTGGCCGTCCTGCAGCTGCTCCATGTCGCAGTAGAGCTCCACGTGGCAGTGCTCCTCGGGGATCCGCACGTAGCTCGCGATGTTGCCCGCGATGCCGTGGCGCGTCGGCCCCCAGGAGAGCCAGCGGCCGTGGCGGGCGACGTGGTCGAGCAGGTCCCGCATCTTGCCGATGTCCACGACCTCGAACGCGAGGTGGTGGAAGTGGGCGTAGCCGACGTCGACGAGCGCCATCACATGGTGGTCGGAGTCGACGTGGAACCACACGCCCGCATCGCCGAGGCGGTCCGAGAGGCGC
>JAOUEK010000511.1 GCA_029858755.1 Thermoleophilia bacterium | reverse complement strand
GCGTTGTCCCCCGCCCGCGGCGCGCCCCCGCCCCACACCCGCGGCCGCGAAGCGGACGCCTTCAGGGATCGTGCGCGGTGGGAATCCGCTCGGCGGATTCCCACCTGCGCCGGAAATGCGGGTGAGAGGAGTCGAACCTCCAAGGGACGTCGTCCCACCGGGACCTAAACCCGGCGCGTCTGCCAGTTCCGCCACACCCGCGAGGCACCTGGGAGCGTAACGAGACGGCCGTACGAGGGGGTCCTGCGCCGGGGCGCGTCCCCGCGCCCGGATCGCGCCGCGACCGGCTCCCTATCTGCCGAGGAGCAGGCCCACCGTCTCCCTCACCGAGTCGACGACCAGCCCCGTGAGTGCGATGAGCGAGAACGCCGCGAAGGCGACGAACGGCTCGTGCGCCTGCGCCGTGAGCAGCGCGACGAACGCGCCCACGACGAGGCATGCGGTGGGGAGTGGCCGACGCGTCGCGGTCCCGAGGCCGAGACCGACGAGGAACACGGCACCGAACACGACGATGCCCAGCGTCATGCCCGCGAGGGTAGGACCCTCGTCGGACGGACCGGACCGCACCGCCGGAACATGGCGTCGCGCTGAAGCCCGACGCCGTGCGCGGCCGAGCCGCGCGCGCTGCACACACCCGCGTCGGGCTTCAGCCCGACGCGTGGTGGTCCTCGGCAACCGCGGCGCGCCGACCACCGTCCGCCGTCACCGCGGCAACCTGGTCACCCAGTACTGCGCGGGCTGCGGCTCAGGCGTCCCGAAGCGCGCGTTGACGACGTACAGCCGGCTCCCCAGCCGCGCGGCGGTCGTGGGCACGTCGAGCTGCGGATGGGTGATCCGGCCCACGACGCGCCCTGTGCGCAGGTTGGGTGCCAGCACGAGCTTGGCGACCGTGTTGTCCCGGTTCTGCACGACGTAGAGGGTGCGGCCGGCGAGCAGGATGCCGTCGCCGTTGACCACGGTCGCACCGCCGAGGTCGATCTCCTTCGCGAGCCCGGTCTTGGGGACGACGGTGAACAGCTTGCCCGTCCCGGACTGCACGACGATCAGCGTCTTGCCGTTCGGTGTGGCGTCGATGCCGTTGAGGTTGAACCCCTCCTGGAAGACGACGTCGCCGGTGAGTGGAACCTCCTTCACGACGGCCGTGGCGGTCGTGGAGCCCGGGCGGCCGTTGGCCGCCAACGCCAGGCGGTACAGGACCGGCCGGAACGAGTCCGTGAACCACGCAGCGCGCTTGGTCACGACGACGTCGTTCACGAACGTCGGGGTACCAGAGGCCAGCTGCACGACCGCGAGGTCGCGCCCGGTGCGTGCGTCGTAGACGAACGCCTTGCCCGTCTCGCCGCCGGCGACGAAGACGCGGCCGCGGTCGACCTTCAGCCCGATCGACGAGCGGCCCTCGCGGCCTGGGACGAGCACGGCGCCCTGACCGGTGCGGAGGCTGCCGCGATACACGGCGCCGGTCGGGATCGAGCCGACGTAGAACTGCTGGCCGGACGTCGCGATGCCCTCCGGCTGGAACCCGTTCGGGAGGGCGATGCGCCCGGGGAACGCCGAGGGGGATCCACTCGCCGACGCCGCGAGCAGCCCGCCGAGTACGGCAAGGAGTAGGAACGGCCGGGACATCGTCGTCCACCTCGCTTCCTGATCGCTTCGCCCCAGGGTACAAACATGTGCCCGTCGGCCGGCCGGCGGCTCCAGACTCCGCCGCCGCGCGGCAGGGAAGCGGACGCCTTCAGGATCGCCGCGATCGAGGATCCGCCCGTCGGAAGCCCGATCTACCGACGAGCGGCATCGGGGTGCGCCGCGTTCGGCCGCGAAGCGGACGCCTTCAGGGATTGTCGCGATCGGGAGTCCGCTCGGCGGATTCCCGATCTGCGGGAAGACGTAGGTGGCGGACGGGACTCGAACCCGCGACCACCGGGACCACAACCCGGGGCTCTACCAGCTGAGCTACCGCCACCGCGCGACGGTCAGGATAGCGCCGTGGCCCCGCACTCCGGCGCCACGGTCCCTCGCCACGCCTCGCCACCCGCGCGGTCGGGCGGCTACCGTGACGGGCGTCACGGCCCCGTAGCTCAGTGGATAGAGCGGCAGACTTCGAATCTGCGTGCGGTGGTTCGACTCCACCCGGGGCCATCGGGTCGCCGCCCGAGCGGCCGGGTAGGGCCGAGCCGGTCGGCGGCGACTCGCGTCTTCTGTGCTTCTCC
>JAOUEK010000510.1 GCA_029858755.1 Thermoleophilia bacterium | reverse complement strand
AAACTGGTCATCATGCTCACGCGGTTTCGCGAAGCCGAGGCCATCATCCCCTACCGCGAGCAGAATCGGCGGGAGCACTTCCATCAGGGCGATACGATCCGGGCCGTCCTGAAGCGACTCGAGGAGACGCCCAAGGGTCCCCGGCTGATCCTGTCCCGCGCCGACCCCCTGTTCGTCCAAGCGCTGTTCAAGCTCGAGGTGCCGGAGATCATGCAGGGGATCGTCGAGATTCGCGAGGCCGCCCGGGAAGTCGGGAGCCGGACCAAGATCGCGGTGGTCAGTCGCGACGACGCGATCGACCCGGTGGGTGCGTGCGTCGGTCTCAAGGGATCGCGCGTGCAGGCCATCGTCAATGAGCTGGGGGGCGAGCGCATCGACATCGTACCGTGGTCGCCGGACCCGGAGCGTTTTGCGAAGCTGGCCCTCGCGCCGGCCCGCGTCGCCAAGGTGTTCTCGATTCCCGAGTCGCGGACCATTCAAGCCATCGTTGACGAAGACCAGCTGTCGCTCGCGATCGGCCGGAACGGGCAGAACGTCCGGCTGGCGTCCGAGCTGACCGGCTGGAAGATCGATCTGTACTCGAGCCGAGAGTGGCTGGAGCGAGGCGGAGAAGGCCCCCTCTTCGCCCCGCTGCCGTCGGAAACCGAAGACGAGCAGGTGACCCAGATTGCTCTGAAGGAGCTCCAGGGGCTGCCGGGGGATCTCGTGGGCGTGCTCGAGGCGGGGGGGATCGTCGAGCTGAGCGATCTGCTCGACCTCGACGCAGACGAGTTGCATCACATCCCCGACCTGACGACCGAGCAGCTCGAGATCCTGCAGGCGTTCATCGCCGATCTCACCGAGGACAGCACCGCCGTGCAGGCGAGCGCCGAGGCTGAACCGGCCGATCCTGAGGGGGTCGACGCCGAGGCGGAGGCGCCGAGGGGCGAGGCAGAAGCGCCGGCGGAGGATCGTGCAGACGCGTGATGTCGTCCCGGGTCCTTGGACTGCTCGGGCTGGCGGCCCGTGCGGGTGCCATCACGATCGGCACGAGCGCGACGCGGGCCGGACTGCAACGGGGCGCCGTACGGGTGGTGCTGGTGGCCGGCGACCGGAGCCTGCGGACGGAAGAGAAGGTGGAACGCCTGGCTCGCGGCACCGGGGTGCCGGTGGTGGTCGGACCCGATGCAGTGACGCTGGGTGCACGGATTGGGCGGGGGGCTGTTCAGGCAGTTGGCATCGTGGGCCCGGGGTTCGCCGAGGGGATCCTCGCCGCGGGTTCAAGCGGGTAGCAGGAGGCGTATTGTGACGAAGACTCGGGTACACGATCTCGCGGCCGAATTCGGGATCGAGAGCGAGCGGCTGATCCGGTTGTTGGGCGAGGTCGAGATCCACGTTCGGAGCCATCTCTCATCGCTCGATGCGGGACAGGTGGCCATCGTGCGTGCACGGTGGGAGCGCGACAAGCGGAAGCAGGCCGAGCCCGAGACCCCGAAGAAGACCACTCGGCGCCGGGCGCAACCCAAGACCGCGGAACCCGTCCCCGAGGAGTCGGCTCGGCCGCGCCGACGGCGCCGGACCGCTGCCGAGATGGCGGCCAAGACCGCGGCCGAAGAGGAAGAGCAGCGCGTGCGCGACGCCGCCGCCGCCGAAGCCGAGGAGCCGACGCCGGTCGTCGAGCCGAAGCAGTCGCTCGAGGAACGCGCCGCCAAGCTGTTCCGCGATCTGCCCGAGGAAGCACCGGCGCCCGTGGCCGAGGCCGAAACCGAGACCGAGACCGCCCCGGAGCCGACGCTCGAGCCGGCCGGGACCGTGGAGCCCGCTGACGCGATTGCTCGGGCGGAGCGGCCCGCGGAAGAGCCCGCGCCGGCCCCACAGCCCACAGCCCAAGAGCCGGCGAAACCCCTTCGCATCCAGCGCCCCGCAGCCGGCGTCCCGCGGATCAAACCGGTCGCGTCCGCCGCGCCACGGCCGGTCGCGTCCGCCGCGCCGGGCGAAGCTCTCGAGGCGCGCCGGGAGAGAGACAAGCCGGGCAGCAAGAAGCGAAAGAAAGGAAAGCGGTCGCAGGTCGATCAGGGCGCCGTGCAGGCCAACATCTCCCGCACGCTCGCTACGCTCAAGACGACCGGCGGGCGGAAGGGTGCCAAACGCCGGGACGATGAGCCCTCGTTCCGGGAGCGGGAGGAGCAGCGGCGTATCGAGGAGCGCGAGCGCGAGAAGACGCTCGTGCGAG
>JAOUEK010000509.1 GCA_029858755.1 Thermoleophilia bacterium | reverse complement strand
CACCACGTCCTGGGACTTGACTGTGGGAATCCGCCGAGCGGATTCCCACCGCGCACGATCCCTGAAGGCGTCCGCTTCGCGGCCGCGGGTGTGGGGCGGGGGCGCCCGCGGGCTGGGGACAATGCCGCGGGCGCAGGTGGCATTTCCGGCGCAGGTGGCATTTCCGGCGCAGGTGGGAATCCGCCGAGCGGATTCCCACCGCGCACGATCCCTGAAGGCGTCCGCTCGCGGCCGCGGCAGCTCGGGACGCGGGCGTCGGTGAGGGACGTCCGCCGAGCAGATCCCCTCTCGGCGATGCTCCAGGCAACCACCCGCCGGGGTGAAGCCCGACGCGAGCGCGGGGTGTGCGCCGTCGGCCCGGCGGAAGCCAGCGCCTCGGCGTCGGGCTTCCAGCCCGACGCCCGGTTCTCGCCGCGGGGCGACCAGCCCGGTGGCCGGCCCGGCGTCCGGGCCGGCGGGCGGCCCCTGTGACCCGTCGCGCGATCGCCACGCGGCCCGACGGGCAACTGATTGAATGGCCGACATGGGCCAGGTGGAAGAGCTCGGCGGCAACCGCGTCCGCCTCACGGTCGACGTCTCGCCCCACGAGCTCGAGCACGCGGTCGACCACGCGGCGTCCGACCTCGCCGGCTCCGTCAAGATCCCGGGGTTCCGCAAGGGCAAGGTGCCGATGCCGGTGCTGATCTCGCGGGTCGGCCGCGAGCGGCTCTGGACGGAGGCCGTCGAGTCGCACATCGGCGGCTGGTTCTGGAGTGCTGCCGCGCGAACCCGCCTCCGCCCGATCGCCGCGCCCGACTACGACTTCGAGCTGCCGGCCTCCCACGACGAGCCGTGGTCGTTCAGCGCCACCGTCGAGGTGCAGCCGACGCCCGAGATCGTCGACTGGACGACGCTGGAGGTCCCGCGCGCGGAGGCCGCGATTCCGGAGGAGCTCGTGCAGCGAGAGCTCGACGCGCTGCGGCAGAGCGTCGCCGAGCTCGTGCCGGCGGACGACCGTCCTGCGCGGGAGGGCGACACGCTCGTGATCGACCTCGTCAGCCCCGACGGGGAGTCGCAGTCCGACACCGTCGTCGAGCTCGGCTCGGGCCGACTCGTCGCCGAGGTCGAGGCGGCGCTCGTCGGCGCCTCCGTCGGCGACACCCGCGACGTCTCCTACGAGCTCGCGGACGGGGGTGCGGCGGCGGTCTCCGTCACCGTCAAGCACGTGAACGAGCAGGTGCTGCCGGACGTCGACGACGAGCTGGCCCGAGCCTCGAGCGAGTTCGACACGCTCGCCGAGCTCCGTACGGACATCGAGGGCAGGATCCGCGAGGCGCTCGACGAGGAGATCGAGGCTGCGTTCCGGGGCTCCGCGCTGGACGTCCTCGTCCGCGAGTCGAACGTGCAGGGCGCCGGCCCGCTCGTCGAGGCGCGCGCGCGGGAGCTGCTGGAGGGGTTCGTCCGCTCGCTCGCCAATCGCGGCCTCTCGCCCGACGCCTACTTCCAGGCCACCGGCCAGACGCCCGAGCAGCTGACCGTGCAGGTCCGTACGGAGGCGTCGCAGTCCGTGGCGCGCGAGCTCGCCCTGGAGGCCGTCGCCGAGCGGGCCGGGATCGTGATCGCCGACGACGACGTCGAGCAGCTGGTGCGCGAGCAGGCCGTCGCAGCCGGCGAGGACCCGGACGAGGTCGTCGCCGACGTGTGGGCGCACGGTCACCAGGAGGCGCTGCGCGAGGACCTGCGCCTCCGCGCCGCCCTCGACCGGCTGGCCGCGGACGTGAAGCCGATCCCCGTGGAGCAGGCCGCTGCGCGCGAGGCGATCTGGACGCCCGACAAGGAGAAGGCCCCCGAAGAGAAGAAACTGTGGACACCCGGAAGCGAGGAGAGGTAGTAGATGAGCCCGCTGATTCCCATGGTCATCGAGCAGACGTCGCGCGGCGAGCGCTCGTTCGACATCTACTCGCGTCTGCTCAACGAGCGGATCATCTTCCTGGGCACCCAGGTCGACGACCAGATCGCGAACCTGATCATCGCGCAGCTGCTGCACCTCGAGTCCGAGGACCCCGACAAGGACATCTACCTGTACATCAACTCGCCGGGCGGCTCGGTCTACTCGGGCCTCGCGATCTACGACACCATGCAGTTCATCAAGCCGGACGTGTCGACGATCTGCGTCGGCATCGCGATGAGCATGGGGGCGCTCCTCCTCGCGGGCGGCGCCGCAGGGAAGCGCATGGCGCT
>JAOUEK010000046.1 GCA_029858755.1 Thermoleophilia bacterium | reverse complement strand
AGGGGATCCTCTCCTTGATGCAGCTCCCGAAGACCGTCTGCGCGCTGGAGGACTTCCACGACGCCGGAGGCACCCTGCTCTCGGTGCTGGCGCATCCCACCACCGGCGGGCTGCTCGCGAGCTTCGCCAGCCTCGGCGACGTGCTGCTCGCGGAGCCGGGCGCGCTGATGTCCTTCGCAGGCCCACGTGTCGTCGCGCAGACGACGCGCGAGAAGCTGCCCGACGACTTCGGCCTCGCCGAGTCCAACCTGCGCTTCGGCCACGTGGACGCGATCGTGCCGCGACCCGAGCTCCGACCGACGCTCGCCAGGCTGATGCGCCTGTTCGGGAGCCCGTCGTGACCAGCGACGCCGAGCTCGGCATCCGCGACCGCCTGGCGAAGCTGTCCGGCGTGAAGCTGCTCGGCGGAACGCGGCTCTCGGCCGAGATGGAGCGGCTGCAGCGGCAGCTCGACCGCCTGCGCACGGACACGTCGGACGAGGAGATCTGGCGCTCCGTCGAGCTGGCCCGGCACCCCGACCGTCCCTACACGCTCGACTACGTGGAGCGGATCCTGGACGACTGGTTCGAGCTCCGCGGCGACCGTGCGCGCCTGGACGACCACGCCGTCGTCGCCGGCCTGGGCCGCCTGGGCGGCCGCACGCTCGCCGTCGTCGGCCACCAGAAGGGCCGTGACATCAAGGAGCGCACGCGCCGCAACTTCGGCATGGCGTACCCGGAGGGCTACCGCAAGGCGAATCGCGTGATGGGTCTCGCCGACCGGCACGGCTTCCCGGTGCTCACCCTCGTCGACACGCCAGGCGCGTATCCCGGGGTCGCGGCAGAGCAGCACGGCCAGGGCGGCGCGATCGCGCGCTCGCAGTCGATCATGGCCCGCCTGGGCGTGCCCACGATCGCGGTCGTGATCGGCGAGGGGGGCTCGGGAGGAGCGGTGGCGATCGCCGTCGCCGACCGCGTGCTGATGCAGGAGCACGCGATGTACTCGGTGATCTCCCCCGAGGGCTGCGCCGCGATCCTGTGGCGCGACGCGGCGCAGGCGAAGAAGGCGGCGTCGGCGTTCAAGCCCGACGCCGCACACTGCCTGGAGCTGGGTGTGATCGACGGCATCGTGCCGGAGCCGGAAGGAGGCGCCCACACCGATCCAGACGCCGCGGCGCTCCTCCTCCGCGAGGCAGTGTCCTCGCACCTCGAGGAGCTTTCGGGGATCCCGTCGATCGAGTTGCGGCGCGCCCGGCGCGCGAAGTTCCGCGCAATGGGTGTCCTGGCCTGACGCTGCGGCGCTTCTCCACACTTTCCACAGGCTTATCCCCCGCTCGAAACCCCGTCCCTGCAGCGGATATCTCGGGCCGATGATGTCCAAGCGAGGAACGCGTGGCGACGTGGGATCATCGACGGGTGCCGCTCGACGAGTACCGGCGGAAGCGCCGTCGCGATCGCACCCCCGAGCCCTTCGGGAGCGGCGAGCCCGGGCCCGTGCCGATCTTCGTCGTCCAGCGGCATGCGGCGCGCCGGTTGCACTACGACCTCCGGCTGGAGCGCGACGGTGCGCTGGCGAGCTGGGCGGTGCCCAAGGGCGTCCCACTGGCCCGCGGGGAGCGTCACCTGGCCGTGCACGTCGAGGACCATCCCCTCGAGTACGCGAGCTTCGAGGGGCGGGTCCCGGCGGGCGAGTACGGGGCGGGCACGGTCGAGATCTGGGACCGCGGGACGTACGAGCTGCTCGAGGAGAAGCGAGACGGTGGCCTCACCGTGCGCCTCCGGGGCGAGCGCCTGGACGGGACGTGGGCGCTCGTGCCTGCGCGGCTCGACGGCAAGGAGGAGAACTGGCTGATCGTGCGCAAGGACGAGGGCGTGGCGCGCCGCACGTACCGCCCCATGCTGGCGACGGCGGCCTCGGAGCCCCCGTCCGGCGACGGCTGGAGCTACGAGCCGAAGTGGGACGGCTATCGCGCGATCGTGACCGTCGCCGGTGGCGCGGCGACGCTGCGCAGCCGCAACGGCAACGACCTCACCGAGCGCTTCCCCGGTGCAGCCCGCGCGGTCGCAGCCGCCACACGCGCCGCCGACGCGGTGCTCGACGGCGAGGTCGTTGCGCTCGACGAGCAGGGCACCCCGCGCTTCGCGCTGCTGCAGCGCGGCGAGGGCAGCCTGGCGGTCGTGCTCTTCGACCTGCTCGAGGAGAACGGCGAGCCCCTCGTCCAGCTGCCTCTGGCGGAGCGGCGGTCGCGCCTGGCACGCCTCGTGGACACCTCGCGGGGAGACGTGCTGGTCTCCCCGTCGTTCGACGACGGAGAGGCGCTGCTCTCGGTCGCTCGGGAGCGTGAGCTCGAGGGCATCGTCGCGAAGCGCGTCGACGCCCCCTACGAGGAGGGGCGGAGGGTGCACCACTGGCGCAAGGTGAAGACGAGGCAGCGGCAGGAGCTCGTCGTCGCGGGGTGGACGCGCGGCCAGGGTCGCCGCCGGGACGGGCTCGGTGCCCTCGTGCTCGGGGTGCTCGACGGCGGCGAGCTGCGCTGGGCCGGCAACGTCGGCACCGGGTTCGACGACCGCGAGCTGGAGCGCCTGCTCGACCTGCTGCGCCCGCTCGAGCGCGACGACTCGCCCTTCACGGCCACCCCGCGGATGCCGCGGGTGCGCCGCGGCGACGTGCACTGGGTCGAGCCGTCGCTCGTCGCGGAGGTCGAGTTCGCCGAGTGGACGGGCGAGCACCGGCTCCGCGCGCCGGTGTATCTCGGGCTGCGTGAGGACAAGCCGGCGACGGAGGTGCGGCGCGAGCCGGTGCCGCTGGAGCCCATCGTCCGCCGGGGGCGCCGAGCGCTCGAGCTCACGAACCTCGACAAGCCCTTCTGGCCGGAGCTCGGGATCACCAAGGGCGACCTGCTCGCGTACTACCGTGACGTGGCGCCGGCGCTCGTGCCGCACCTCGCCGGAAGGCCGTTCACCATGAAGCGGTACCCGGACGGGTGGCAGGGAAAGCACTTCTTCCAGAAGGACGTTCCCGCCCATGCGCCCCCGTGGCTCCGCCGGGCGCCGTTCCCGGCGACGACGCGCAAGGGCGAGACGCGGACGATCTCCTACGCCCTCGTCGACGATCTGCTCGCCCTGCTCTGGGTGGTGAACATGGGCTGCATCGACCTGCACACGTGGACGTCGCGCGCCGATCTCCCGCACCGGCCGGACTGGGTGATCCTCGACCTCGACCCCGCTGACGGCGTCGGCTTCGAGGCTGTGGTCGAGGCGGCGCTGCTCGTGCGCGAGACCCTCGAGCTGCTCGGGCTGGAGAGCGTCCCCAAGACGAGCGGGTCGAAGGGGATGCACGTGCTCGTACCCATCACCCGGAGGCACACGCACGAGGAGGCGCGGCGGCTCGCGACGGTGGTCGCCGGCGCGCTCGCCCGGGCGCATCCCGCGCTCGTGACCACGGAGTGGGCCCGGAGCAAGCGACGCGGCGTGCTGATCGACGCGAACCAGAACGGCCCGGGGCGGACGACCGCGTCCGTCTACTCCGTTCGCCCGCGCGCCGGCGCGCCGGTCTCCACCCCGCTGCGCTGGGCCGAGGTGCGGGAGGGGCTCGACCCCGCGGCCTTCACGATGGACGTCGTGCTCGATCGCGTGGCACGCGAGGGCGACCTCGCCGCCGGCGCCCTGACCGGGCGGCAGTCGCTCAGGGCCGCACTGCGCGCGGTCGGCTGAGCTCAGGGCTCGAGGCGGCGGGGGTGCCCGACCGCCGAGAGCTCCGAGACGTCGCGTCGGAAGAGCAGCGCGACCGTCCAGTCGGTGACGACCCGGATCCTGCGCGGGAGCAGCGGGAGCGCATACAGGTGGTAGGTGCGCGCGACGAACCAGCCCGGGAAGCCCCGGAGCCGGAGGCCGAGGACGTCGGCGATCCCCTTGTACCGGCCGAGGGTCGCCACCTGGCCGAGCATGCGGTAGCCGTAGGGCCGTTGCGGGCCGTGCAGGTTCTGCGCCAGCTGCCGTGCCTGACGCAGGGCGTGCTGGCACGTCGGCGGGTCGACGCGCCCCGGCGTCGCCGTGTTGGGGACGGCGGCGCAATCGCCGAGCGCCCAGATGTCCTCCCGGCCCCGCACGCGGAGCATCTCGTCGACGACCACGCGGCCGCGCTCGTCGAGCGGGAGGCCGAGCTCCGCGACGACCGGGTTGGCCCTCACGCCCGCCGTCCACACGAGGGTGCGGGCGGGGACGACGGTGCCGTCGGAGAGCGCAGCTGCCCGGCCGTCGTACGACGTCAGGGTGGTGCCGACGTGGATCTCCACGCCGCGCCCCTGGAGCTCCTGCGCGGCGTAGCGTCCCAGGCGCTGCGGCACCTCGTGGAGGATCCGCTCGGCGGCGTCGACGAGCACCCACCGCTGTGGCCGCTCACGCAGCTCGGGGAAGTCGCGGCGCACCGCGTCGTGCACGAGATCGCCCAGCTCGGCGAGGGCCTCGACCCCCGCGTACCCGGCGCCCACGAACACGTAGCCGAGCTGCCGCTCGGCCTCTGCCGGGTCGAGCGTCGCCGCTGCGGCCTCGAGCGTCCGCAGGACGTGGTTGCGCAGCGCGATCGCGTCGGCCACGTCCTTGAAGCCGCGGCCGTGCTCTGACAGCCCCGGGACGGGGAGCGACCGGGCGATCGCGCCGAGGGCGATCACGAGCCGCTGGTAGCGGACGGCGTACGTGCCGCCGAGCGTCTCCGCGACGACCGCCCGCTCACGCTCGTCCAGCGAGACCGCCCGGCCCAGCAGGAGCTCGGCGTGCGGGCACATCTGGCGCAGCGGCACGACCACGTGGCGTGGCTCGAGCATCCCCGATGCCGCCTCCGGCAGCAGCGGCGTGTAGAGCACGAAGTTGTCGGGCGAGACGATCGTCGCGCCCAGGCGCCCGAGCTTCCTCGCGACGATGCTCCCCGCGTAGCCGCCGCCGATGACGAGCGTGCCCCCGCGGGCCTCCCGCGTGGTCATGCCGGGAGTCGTACCATCCGCGCCGTGGCCATGCAGGTGTCGGTGATCGGGAGCGGGGCGGAGCACGAGGCGGCGGCCGAGGAGATCGGCCGGCTGCTGGCCGAGCGCGGGTGCGTCGTGGTCACGGGCGGCCTCGACGAGGTGATGGCGGCGGCGCTCCGCGGTGCCAAGGCCGCCGGCGGGACGACGCTCGCGATCGTGCCGGGGGAGCTGCGCTCGGAGGCCAACCCATGGGCCGACCACGTGGTCGCCACGGGGATCGGCCACGCCCGGAACCTCGCCGTCGTGGCCACGGGCGACGCGGTGATCGCGGTCGGCGGGAGCTGGGGCACCCTCTCGGAGATCGGGCTCGCCATGCGGCTCGGCCGGCCCGTCGTGATCCTCGAGGGTGGCCTCGCCGTGGACGGGGTGCAGCGGGCCGGCACCCCCGCGGAGGCAGTGGACGCGGCCCTCGCCCGTCTTCGCTAGCGCTCGTCCCCGAGCTCGGCGAGCCGCGAGCGGAGAAAGCGGCGCTCGGCCTCGTTCCCGGTGAGCTCGAGCGCGCGCCCGTACGCGCGAGCGGCCTCGCCGTCGCGGCCCGCGCGGCGGAGCAGGTCGGCCCTCGCCGAGTGCAGGTAGGGGTAGCCGTCGAGCTCGTCGAGCTCCTCGAGCAGCGCCAGGCCGTGCTCGACGTCGCCGGCGAGCGCGACCGCGACCGCCCGGTTCAGCCGGACGACCGGGGACGGGTCGAGCCGCGCGAGCTCGTCGTAGACGGCGACGATCGCCTCGGGCGACGACCCCTGCGCGTGGCCGGCGGCGATTGCGGCCTGCAGCTGGTACGGGCCGGGCCGGCGCATGCGGAGCGCCCGCTCCAGCGTCCGCAGCCCCTCTGCGATGCCCTCGTCGTCCCACAGGGCCCGGTCCTGGTCGCGGAGCAGGACGAGGTCGCCGCCGGGGCCGATCCGCGCGGAGCGGCGCGAGCCCTGGAGCAGGAGCAGCGCGAGCAGCCCGAAGGCCTCCGGCTCGTCGGGCATCAGCACGCAGAGCAGCTTCGACAGGCGGATCGCCTCCGCGCAGAGGTCGTGACGGACGAGCCGGTCGCCCGCGCTCGCCGCGTAGCCCTCGTTGAACACGAGGTAGACGACGCGGAGGACGCCCGGCAAGCGCTCGGGGAGCAGGTGGGCGGGCGGGACGCGGATCGGGATCCCCACAGCCCTGACCCGACGCTTGGCCCGCACCAGCCGCTGGGCGAGGGTCGGCTCGGCGGTGAGGAACGCGCGTGCGATCTCCGCGGTGGTGAGCCCGCAGACCTCGCGGAGCGTCAGCGCCACCTGCGCCTCGACGGCGAGCGCCGGATGGCAGCAGGTGAAGACGAGGGCCAGGCGCTCGTCGGGGATCGTGGTCACGTCGTCGTCCTCGGTGGGGAGCCGCTCCAGGCGTGCGAGCAGCTCCGCCTTGCGGCGGAAGGCCTGCTCGCGCCGGATGCGGTCGATCGCACGGTTCCGTGCGGTGGTGACGATCCAGGCGCCGGGGTTGCGTGGCGTGCCGTCCCGTGGCCAGCGCCGCAGCGCTGCGGCGAACGCGTCCTGCACCGCGTCCTCGGCGAGCTCGAGGTCGCCGAGGACGCGTGCGAGGATCGCCACCGCCCGCGCCCACTCGTCGCGGTAGGCGCGCTCGACCGCGCTCAGCCGGCGTCTCCGTGGTCGGCGAGCGGGCGGATCTCCAGCGAGCCGTACGCGGCGGCCGGGACGAGCGACGCGATGCGGATCGCCTCGTCGAGGTCGGGCAGGGTCGTGAGGAAGATGCCGCCGACCACCTCCTTGGTGTCGGCGAACGGGCCGTCGGTGACGATGCGCTCACCGTCGCGGACGCGAACGACCTTGGCCTCGGACGCCGACTCGAGCTCGTAGCCGACGACGTCCGGATCGGCCTTGCCCATCTCCTCGAAGAGCGTGATCCACTGCGGCATCGCCTCGGCGCGGAGCCGTGCGGCCTCCTCCTCGCCGATGCCGTCCCACGAGGACTGGTCGCTGTAGACGAGCAGCGCGTAGCGCATCAGGCCACCTCCTCCTCGTCGACGTGCACGGGTCGCACCTCGACCGCGCCGTGCTCGGCGGCGGGGATGCGCGCGGCCCAGTCCACGGCCTCGTCGAGCGTCGCGCACTCGAACAGGAAGTAGCCGCCGAGCGCCTCCTTGACCTCGGCGTAGGGCCCGTCGCTGACCACGACCTCGCCGTCGCGCACGCGCACCGTCGTCGCCGCGCGGGTGCCCGCGAGCTCGTCCCCGCCGAGCATCACGTCGGCCTCGCGCGCCTCGCGCGCCAGGGCCACATAGCGCTCGAGCACGCCCGCACGCTCCTGCTCGGAGAGGCCGTCCCAGGCGGCCTCGTCCGCGTAGATCAACGCCATCACCTTCACGCCGGCTCCTTCCGTCGTGGGGATTCTCTCACCCCGACGACGAACGGCCCGTGCGGGAATCGACAGCCGGGTCGACCGGGGGCGTCGACCCGGCGTCGGGCTGGTGGAGCTCGACGCTGGCACCACGGGCTGCGGCATGGTGCTCCGCGGCTGCGGCCATTCGCTGCAGAAGGCGCGCTGCCGCCGCCTTGTCCAGGAACTCGTTGAGGTTGCCGCACTTCGGGCTCTGCACACACGACGGGCAGCCGTCGCGGCAGGGACAGCCGGCGAGCAGCCTCGCCGTGTCCGCCACCCAGCCGTCGAAGCATGCGAAGCCGCGCTCCGCGAGGCCGGCGCCGCCCGCGTGGCCGTCGTACACGAAGACCGTGGGCCGCCCGGTCTGCAGGTGCACGTTGGTGGACAGGCCGCCGAGGTCCCAGCGGTCGCACATCGCCCACAGCGGCAGCAGCGAGATCAGGGCGTGCTCGGCGGCGTGGAGCGCGCCGAGCAGCACCGGCATCTCCTCGGCGCCGCGGAGCAGCTCGTCGTCCGGGCTGAACCAGACGGCCTCCGTCTCGAAGGTCGTCTCCGGCAGCTCGAGCGGGAAGACGTCGATCGTCGAGCCGTCGGCCACCGCCTTGCGCTGGAACGCCACGACCTGCTCCGTGACGACGATCCGCCCGAAGTGGAGCTCGACACCCGCCGCCCGCCGCGTGCGCACTGCCTCCGCGATCGCGGTCTCCGAGTCCCGCTTCGCCTGCGTGTACCAGTCCACCTCCGCCGGCTCGACGAGCGCCGTGCGTGCGTCGTGGTCGAGCGCGCGCACGAGGTACTGCGCCCCGAGATGGAGGTAGACAGCCCCCTCGTGGACGGTGGAGTACGCCCGCTCCCGCTCGACGAGCCCGAGCAGCGCGCCGCTCCCGGCGTCGACGACGACGAACGCGTCCGTGTCCCCCGAGCGCAGCGAGACGCGCGCGGCGGGGCTGTCCCGCCCCGTCCACACGAAACCGGCAGGCGTGGCGGCGAGCTCGGGCAGCACCGCGGCGCGCTCGACGGCCGCCGGCCCCAGCGTGGCCGCGTCCTCCGCGCGAATCGGCCCCTCGAAGGCCGCCGCCCGGACGTGAGCGTCGAGGATCCTCGGGTTGGCGTGGTCGACGATCGCGGCCTCGACCCTGCGCGCGAGCAGCGCCTCGGGCTCGCGCGCGAAGAACTGGTCGAGCGCGTCCTCCCCCGCGACGAGCACGGCGAGCCCGGCGCCCGTGCGACCGGCGCGCCCCCACTGCTGTCGCAGCGACGCCACCGTGCCGGGGAAGCCGACGGAGACCGCGCAGTCGAGCAGCCCGATGTCGATGCCGAGCTCGAGCGCGTCGGTCGCCGTCACCCCGAGCAGCTCGCCCTCGACCAGCCGTCGCTCGATGTCGCGCCGCTGCTCCGGGGTGTAGCCGGCGCGGTAGGGGGCGAGCCGCCGCGCCGACTCGCCGTCGACACGGGCGACCGTGAAGCGGTGGACGAGCTCCGCCGCCTTGCGGCTCTTCGTGAAGCAGATCGTGCGCAGCCCGGCGGTGACGAGCCCCGCGAGCAGGCGCGACGCCTCCGCCAGCGCGCTGGCGCGGGTGCCGAGCTCCGGGTCGAGCAGCGGCGGGTTCCAGATCACGAGCTCGCGCTCGGCTCGCGGCGACGTGTCCGCGTCGATCACGGTCGCCGCCCGGCCCGTGAGGGCCTCTGCGAGCTGACCCGGGTTGGCGATCGTCGCCGAGGCGAGGAGCATCCGGGGCTCGGCCCCGTAGGCGGCCGCCAGGCGCCGCAGCCGAC
>JAOUEK010000508.1 GCA_029858755.1 Thermoleophilia bacterium | reverse complement strand
CGCCCGCCAGCCACATGGAACTGGAAGAGCGCGTGGCAGGGCTGGAGCGCCATCCGCGGCAGGTCGGCCACGTTCCACGCGCTGACCACGATGCGGCGCGAGTCCGGCTCCTCCCGCAGCAGCCGCAAGACCTCCGCGATCTGGTCGACGTGGCCGCCGGCGGGCGTCGGCCAGCTCCGCCACTGCACCCCGTACACGGGCCCGAGGTCGCCGTCCTCGCCCGCCCACTCGTCCCAGATGGTGACGCCGCGCTCCTGCAGCCAGCGGACGTTGCCGTCGCCGCGGAGGAACCAGAGGAGCTCGTACGCGACAGACGGGAAGTGCACCTTCTTGGTGGTGACGAGCGGGAAGCCCTCGCCCAGGTCGAAGCGCATCTGGTAGCCGAAGACGCTGACCGTGCCCGTCCCGGTCCTGTCGTCCTTGGGCGTCCCGGTGGTGAAGACGTGGCGCGCGAAGTCCTCGTACTGTGTGCGGACGGGCCGGGTGTGCGCGCTGTCTGCCACGGTGAGGGGACGATAGCTCGCCCCCCGGCGGTGGCCGTCCGGGCGCGGCCAGGGGCTCAGGGGGCGTCGCCGCGGAGCGCCGGGGTGTTCGACCCCTCCACGACGACGGCCCAGCCGTCGCCCTTCGTCGGCTCGACGGGGAGCAGGAGGGTCACGGTCGTCTCCCTCGGACCTACGCGGAACGTGCCGGCGCGCACGGCCAGCGCGCCGCCGCTCGTCAGCCACAGCTCGTAGCTGCGCCCCGGTGGCGAGGGGAGCCCCCGGACGGTCAGCTCGAGCGGCCAGTTGCCCGCCGCGTCTGCCCGGAGGACGACGAGATCGCCGCGCGCCAACGGCGTCTCGATCCCGCCGGCGAGCTCGACCGTCCGCACTCCCTGCCCCGAGCCGCCCCCGCCCCCGACGAGGTAGCCGAGGCCGAACAGCGCGAGCGCGACGATCACCGTGGCGACCAGCGCCGTCGAGCGGTAGCGACGGGGCATCGGCAGCCGCGCGGGGCGGGGCGGGACGGGTGCGACGGCGAGCTCCGGCGGCAGCTCCGGGGGCGGCGCCACCCCGGCGAGCAGGCCGTCCCGCCATTCGCCGCCGAGGGTGGTGGCGACGCCGTCGGCCCCTGCGCGGGCCAGCGCCTCGACCTCGGGCTCCGCGCGGTGCAGGAACGATGCGATCTCCTCAGTGCCCATGCCGCCCCAGGCTGCGAGCTCGACCACCTGGCGCTCGAGCTCCGGGAGCACGGCGACGGCCCGGTAGACATCCCACGCCGCACGGTACGAGGCAGCCACGGCGTCGGAGGCGCCGATCGCCTCGCAGACGACGCCGTAGAGCCATGTGCCCGGGTCGTCGCGTGCGCGCTCGAACCCGGGGGCCGCCGCCCAGATCGCCGCCGAGGCGTCCGCCGTCGCCCGCTCGGCGTCCTCGCGGTCGAGCGTGCGCAGAGCCACGCCGAGCGCGCCGCGGACGACCCGCCGGTGCAGCTCCTCGAAGGCCGGCCGCTCCTGCGCGGCGACGCGGTCGATCAGGTCGGCGTCCGTGAGCTGGGCGAGGTCCACGTCGTGTGCCGCTCGGGCAGGGGGTCAGGCCGTGCGCTCGAGGGCGACGACCGGCCGGCGCACGACCCGACCCCCGTGCGCCCTACTCGCCCTTGGCCGCCGCGTACTTGGCCGCGACGGCGTCCCAGTCGACCACGTTCCACCACGCCTCGAGGTAGTCGGGGCGGCGGTTCTGGTAGTTGAGGTAGTAGGCGTGCTCCCACACGTCGATGCCGAGGATGGGGGTCTTCCCCTCCATCAGCGGTGAGTCCTGGTTGGCGGTCGACACCACGGCGAGGCCGGTGCCGTCCCAGACGAGCCAGCTCCACCCGGAGCCGAAGCGCTTGATGCCCGCGTCGATCACCTGCTGGCGGAGCACGTCGAAGGCGCCGAAGGTCGACTGGATCGCGTCGCCCAGCTCACCGCCCGGCTCGCCGCCGCCGTCGGGGCTCATGATCTCCCAGAACAGCGTGTGGTTCGCGTGGCCGCCGCCGTTGTTGCGCACGGCGGTCTGCTTGTCCTCCGGGAGGATCCCGAGGTTCGAGAGCACCGCCTCGATCGGGCGGCCCATCCACTCGGTGCCGTCGAGGGCCGCGTTCAGGTTCGTCACGTACGCGGCGTGGTGCTTGTCGTGATGGATCTCCATCGTGCGCGCGTCGATGTGCGGCTCGAGCGCAGCGAAGGGGTAGGTCAGGT
>JAOUEK010000507.1 GCA_029858755.1 Thermoleophilia bacterium | reverse complement strand
AGCAGGTTGACGAGCGTCGACTTCCCGGCTCCGTTCGGGCCGATCAGCCCGACGACCTCGTGCCGGTGCACCTCGACGGTGACGCCGTCGAGCGCCTGCACGCCCTCGAAGGACCGTGAGACCGCGGCGGCCCGGAGTGTTCCTCCGGGCCGCCGCTCTCCGTTGTGCGTGTCCGCCTCGGCCACGCTCGCGCCACTAGATCTTCGGAACGACCTTCGCGGTGACGTAGGCCACGATCTTCGGCTTGCCGTTCTGGATGCGCAGCACCCGGTACTCGCGGCCGAACACCGTGTGCAGGGTCGGCGAGAAGCTCACACGGCCCGAGATCGTGGGCACCTTCTTGAACCTCTCCATCTGCGCCGCCAGCGCGGCACCGCTGGTCGAGCCCTTGGCCCGTCTGATCGCGGTGACGACGCCGTCGATCGCGGCGGCGCCGGTCACGAACCCACCCGTACCGGCCTTGACCGCCTTGGCGAGCGCGTTGACCGCCTTGTTCTTGTCGTCGCCGAACGCCGATGCGAACGTCACGGCGTAGTAGTTGGAGACGACGGGATCCTTCGGGAGCCAGTAGTTGCCGTCCCCGGCCCACGAGTTGAGGATCGGCGTCTGGTTGCCGAGGGAGCGCAATCCCGACACGAGCGCGGGCAGCTCCCCGAACGCCGTCGAGGTGACGACGACGTCAGCCTGCACCCCGTTGAGGCGGCTGACGGCGTTCTGGACGTTGTTGGCACCGGTGGCGTAGCTCTCCTTGGCGACGATCTTGCCGCCGAGCTGCGTGAACCGCGCCTCGAACGCCTGCACGACGTTCTTGAAGTAGACGAGCAGCGTGTTGGTGGCGAGCGCCGCCGACCGCCAGCCACGGGCGTAGGCGTACTGGGCCATCGCCGAGCCCTCGTCCTGCGCCACGTTCCCGAACGAGAACGCGAGCTTCCCCTTGGCCCCGAAGCGCTTCGGGCCCATCTGGTCGGTGCCGATGCACGGCGCCACAGCGAGGATGCCGCGGTTGATCGCCTCCTGCACCACCGGGGTCGCGAAGTCGACGTCGCAGGTGGTGAAGATCACGTCCGCGCCCTTGCCGATCAGGCTGGCCGCGCACGACTTCGCCTTCGCCGGGTTGTTGTTGTTGGTGTCGCAGGTGAGGATCCGCAGCGGGCGGCCGTTGACGCCGCCCTTCTTGTTCCACTGGTTGGCGCGGATCTTCGCTGCGGCCAGGGCCGGGCCATCGAACGGCGCCATGTTGCCCTTGCCGTCGAATGCCCAGCCGATCGTGATCGGCTTGGCCGCCGCAGACGCGCTCATGGCGACGGCTGCGACCACGGCGACGGCGAGCGCCGCCGCGACGAGCGCTCCTCGCGCTCTGGTGCTCCGTGATTTCATCAGGCCCTCCTGTGGGCTCGAGTTGACGTGTGCTCGCCCGACCATCGAGCGACTGATCATCACCAGGACTCCTCCTTCGCCTTCACCAGCCGGTACAGCGCCGTGTGCAGCGGAGCGGCGACCCCGTGCCGTTCCGCCTCGCGGACCAGCGCCCCGGTGATGAGGTCGATCTCCGTCGGTCTACGTGCTTCGACGTCTTCCAGCATCGACGGATAGTGCGCAGACCCTCGCTGCGTCGCGTGGACGTTCATCTCCCAGGGGTCGTCGTGGAGCTCGATCCCGGCCGCCGCCGCGACCGCCTTGCCCTCGTCGACGAGGTCGTGGACGAGGCGCCCGAGGTCGGTGGTCTCCTCCTCCGCGGCGAAGTGCGCGTCGTGCGGCAGCCCCGTGAGCGCGGCCACCGCGTTGACGGTCGCGTTGAAGATCAGCTTCGACCACTGGGCCGGTCGCAGGTCGGGCAGCGCCTCGACCTGGAGCCCGGCGCGGCGGATCAGGTCGGCGATCTCCTCGACCCGCTCGAACGGGGTCTCCTCGTACGGGCCGAGCCACGTCTCGGTGTCGAGGACGTACTCGACGTGCGTGTCGGAGTGCTTCGTGCCGCTCATGAAGGTGACGCCGGACACGATCGGCCACTCGCCGTGGGCCCGCACCACTTCCTCCGCGCCGAGGCCGTTGAGCGTGGTCACGATCGTCGCGCCCGGGGAGCACCCCTCGAGCGACGCGGCGGCCTCTTCGAGCCCCGTCGCCTTGGTGGCCACGATGCCGACGTCGAAGTCGGCGAGCTCTGCGGGGTCGTTCGTCGCGGTCACGCGCGCGGTGAGCTCGGAGCGCCCGCTCACCCGGAGGCCGCGG
>JAOUEK010000045.1 GCA_029858755.1 Thermoleophilia bacterium | reverse complement strand
GCGGACACCGACGGCGTCGAGGGGCTGACCTACACGTGGACGGAGGGCGAGGCCGAGGCGGCGGGGCTCGACCCCGCGCTGCTCGTCCCGTTCGAGCACGGGCGCTCGATCGTCCGCGGCACGATCGACCCCGACCTCCGCGTGCGCCTGCTCTCGCTGCGCGCGCGACGGCCGCAACCGCTGCGTGACGACAAGGTGCTGGCCTCCTGGAACGGCCTCGCGCTGGCGGCGCTCGCCGAGGCCGGGTACCGGCTGCAGCGACCCGACTGGCTCGGCGCCGGCCGCCGCGTCGCCGAGCACCTGCTGGGGCCGCTGTCGACCGGCGACGGTCGGCTGCAGCGGTCGTGGCGGGACGGGCGCACGAGCGGCGCCGGCTTCCTCGACGACTACGCGAACGCCGCGCACGGCCTGCTCGAGCTGCACGCGGCGACGGGCGAGCTCCGCTGGCTGCACGAGGCACGGCGGCTCGCACTGCTCGCCGTCGAGCTGTTCGCGGACGAGGAGCGCGGCGGCTTCTTCCTCGCGCCCCGCGACGGAGAGCAACTCGTCGCCCAGACGAAGGACCTCCAGGACACCCCCGCGCCCTCGGGGAACTCGATGCTCGCACACGTGCTCATGCGCATCGCGCGGATCTGGGGCGACGACGAGCTCGAGCAGCGCGCCGTCGGCGTCCTGCGGCTCGTGGAGTCGCCCATGCGCCGTGCGCCGGGCGGGTTCGCATGGGCCCTGTGCGCGCTCGACCTCCGCCTCGCCGCGCCGCGGGAGCTCGCCGTCTGCGGGCCGGTGGATGCGCCCGTGGCCCGCGCCGCGCTCGCGCCCTTCCAGCCCTCGGCGGTCGTCGCCGTCGGCCCCGCGGACGACGTCCCTCTGCTGGCCGGCAAGGGGCTCGTGGACGGTCGGCCGGCCGTCTACGTCTGCGAGCGCTTCGCATGCGGCGCCCCCGTCACCGACCCCGCGCTCGTCTGACCACGGCCGGGGGATCGCGGTGCAGCGCCGCAGGTAGGCTGCCCCGCATGGCCACGATCGAGCAGACGGGTGCGGAAGAGGTCGCCTGGGACCTCTCCGATCTCTACGAGGGCCCCGACGACCCCGCGCTGGAGCGCGACGTCGCCGACGCAGAGCAGGCAGGCGAGGCGTTCCACGAGCGCTATCACGGCAAGGTCGCGACACTGTCGGCTGCCGAGCTGGCGGAGGCGGTCGCAGAGCACGAGCGCATCGAGAGCGTGTTCACGCGCGCCTCCTACTACGCGCACCTCAACTTCTCGACGAACATGGCCGACGCCCCGCGCGGGGCCCTGGTCGCGAAGCTGAACGAGCGCGCGGCGGCGCTCGACACCAAACTGCTCTTCTTCGGGCTCGAGTGGGCAGCCCTCGAGGACGAGCCGGCGGACGTCCTGCTCGCGTCGTCCGAGCTCGACCACTGGCGCCACCACCTGCGCTCCCAGCGGAAGTTCAGGCCCTACCTGCTCAGCGAGCCCGAGGAGCGGATCGTCACCGAGAAGGGCGTGTCCGGCAACGCGTCGTGGCGGCGTCTCTACGAGGAGCTGCTCGGCGCCCTGCGCGTGACCATCGACGGCGACGAGATGTCGCTGGAGTCCGCGATGGCGCGGCTCTACTCGTCCGACCGCGAGGTGCGGAGCAGCGCCGCGGCGGCGGTCAGCGAGGCGCTGCAGCCGGGGCTCCGCACGCGCACCTTCATCTTCAACACGATCCTCCTCGACAAGTCGATCGAGGATCGCCTGCGCGGCTACCCGACGTGGCTCACGGCGCGCAACCTGGCCAACGAGACGACCGACGAGGCGGTCGCGGCGCTGATCGACGCGGCGGTCTCGCGCTACGAGGTGCCGCAGCGCTACTACACGCTGAAGGCGCGCCTGCTCGGGCTCGACCGGCTGTCGCACTTCGACCGCTTCGCCCCCGTCGCGGTCGACACGACGAAGACTGCGTGGGACGACGCGCGCGAGATCGTCAGCGGGGCGTACGGCGGGTTCTCGATCGAGACGGGCGACATCGTCGAGCGGTTCTTCGCCGGGAGCTGGATCGACGCCCCGGTACGCGACGACAAGCGGACGGGCGCGTTCTGCGCGACCACCATCCCGGGCCGCCACCCGTACATCCTCATGAACTACACGGGCGACCGCCGCTCGATCCTCACGCTGGCGCACGAGCTCGGGCACGGCCTGCACGGTGTGCTCGCCGGGCCGCAGGGGCTCTTCAACGCGTCGACGCCACTGACCACGGCCGAGACGGCGTCGGTGTTCGGCGAGTCGCTGACCTTCGAGCTCCTGCTCGACCGTGAGGACGACCCGCGCCGCCGGCTCGACCTGCTCACGGGACGGATCGAGGACGCGATCGCGACCGTGTTCCGCCAGATCGCGATGAACCGCTTCGAGCAGGCCGTGCACACAGAGCGCCGGGAGGTGGGGGAGATCTCGTCGGAGCGGATCGCCGAGCTCTGGCGCGAGCGCCAGCTCGAGCTGTTCGGCGGCGCCGTCGACATCGACGGCTACGACGCGTGGTGGAGCTACATCCCGCACTTCACCAACGCGCCCGGCTACGTCTACGCGTACGCCTTCGGCTACCTCTTCTCGCTCGCCATCTACCGGCGCTACCTCGACGAGGGCGAGGCGATGGTCGACCCGTATCTCGAGCTGCTGCGGGCCGGTGGGTCGCAGCCGCCCGAGGAGCTCGCCCGGATGGTGGGCCTCGATCTCGCCGACCCGGCGATCTGGGCCTCCGGCATCGACGCGCTCGCCGCGCAGCTCGACGAGGCCGAGCAGCTCGCCGCCGAGATCGGGCTCGGCTCCTGAGGGAGCGCCCGGCCCGCGCCGCGCGCGCCAACTCCTGGGGCTCGCTGGCGTCTCCGTCAGGGGGCGAGTATGGTCGCCCCATCGGGTCTGTCTCCAGGAGGAGTCCAATGCGCAAAATCATGGTGTCCGCGTTCGCGCTCGTCGCGGCGCTGGCGGTCGCCGTCTCCACCACGACCGCCGCTGCGAACGAGACCGGGGTCACGGCGCGGACGATCAAGATCGGCGGCACGTACCCGCTCACGGGGCCGGCGTCCCTCTACGCGCCGATCCCGGGAGCGATGAAGGCGTACTTCTCGTACATCAACGCCCGCCGCGGGCCCGACGGCAAGCGCGGCGTCGGCGGTCGTCAGATCGTCTTCACCGTGTACGACGACGGCTACAACCCGGCGAACACTGTGCAGCTGACACGCAAGCTCGTCGAGCAGGACAAGGTGTTCGCGGTCGTCGGCTCGCTCGGCACGGCGAACAACGTCGCGATCCGGCCCTACCTCAACTCGAGGAAGGTGCCGCAGATCCTGAACGCGACGGGGGCCACGATCTGGGGCGCCGAGACGACGAAGTACCCGTGGACGATCGGCTGGCAGCCGCCCTACTCGCTCGAGGGCAAGATCTACGGGCAGGCGATCGCCCGCAACAGCCCCAATGCGAAGATCGGCGTCCTCTACCAGAACGACGAGTACGGCTTCGACTACCTGACGGGCCTCAAGGCCGGTCTCGGCGGCAAGACGTCGAACATCGTCGGCGAGGAGGCCTACGAGGTGACGGCCACGTCCGTCGCCACGCAGGTCGCGAAGCTCCGGGCGAGCGGGGCGACGGTCTTCGTGATCTTCGCCACGCCCCGAGCCACGATTCAGGCCTACGTGATCGCGAAGACCCTCGGCTGGAACCCGCCGGTGATCTACACCAACTCGGTTTCCGGCACCGACACGTTCCTGACCACCGCGCAGAGGGCCGGTGCGGGGGCGCTCGTGAACAACACGTTCACGGTGCAGTACGCCAAAGACCCGGCGAGCCCCGTGTGGGACGACGACGCGGGCATGAAGCTGTACCGCCAGGTGATGTCGAAGTACTACCCGAACGGGTCGAACGCGGCCGTGCAGGCGAACAGCCTGAACCTGTACGGCGTCGCCGTCGCACACGCGTTCGTACAGCTGCTCTACAAGGCGGGCAAGAACCCGACGCGGGCGGGGCTCATGCAGGCCGCGCGAAACTGGAACGAGGCGAGCCCCTTCCTGCTGCCCGGCAACGCGCAGCGGACGAAGGGCGCGGACCAGTTCCCCGTCAGCTGCGAGCAGATCGTGAAGTTCACCGACGGCACGTTCAAGGCCGTCTCGAAGCTGAAGTGCGGCTCGCCCAGGACCGGGCTCTAGGGCGAGCGGGCATGGGAATCGCGGGGCCGGCAGCCGCCGGCCCCGCGCATGTCAGCGCTCGCGGCGGTACTCGCTCCAGTAGCGCTCCATCGTCGTCAGCCTCGTCGTGGCATGGAGCGGGTCGAGCGGCGCCACGTTGACCGCGCGCACGATCCACTCGTCCCCGACGTCGAGCACGTTGACGCAGCCGGGCGCCTGCTCGAAGTGCCCGAGGAAGACGCGGTCGCCGGTGAGCGCGTAGGAGAGGATCGCCCGGTTGACGCCGCCGTGGAGGACGGCGAGCGCCGTGTCCCAGCCCTCGTCGGCGAGCAGGCGGTCGAGCGCGGGCAGCACCCGGTCGAAGAGCGCTCCGACCGTCTCGCCGCCGAGGAACCGCTTCTCCAGCGGCACCACGCCGCGGAACGCGTGCACGAACGCCTCCTCGAGCTCATCGGGGGGGATCGAGGAGAGCCGCGCGCCCTTGATCTCCTGCAGCTCGGGCCACACCTCGACCGCTGCTCCGGGGGCGACCAGCCCGGCGGTCTCCATGGTGCGCGGCAAGCCGCTCGCGAGCACCCTGTCGAGTCGCGCCTCCCGGAGCAGGTCGCGTGCCGCCTCGGCCTGGCGCACTCCGTCCGGCGTGAGCGACACGTCGTCGGGGGGCACGGGACGGCCTTCGGCGTCGAAGTAGGCCACGTCGCCGTGGCGCATCAGGTACAGCCGCCGCCTCAGCGGTAGCGCTCCAGCGCGCGCGGGCTGGCGACTGCCAGCCGCGCCTCGACGTCGGCGCGCAGCTCGTCCGGGTCGGCGGCAGCTGTGCCCTGGTCGCGGATCGCCCGCGCGAGCGACGGGTCGCGCTCACCCGGGTGCGGCGACTCGCGCTCGACGATCGTGAGCGCGTTCATCGCCACGAGGGTGCGGAAGCGGGAGCGATGGTCGTCGAGCTGCGGCAGGATCTCGCCGTCGAGGAACTCGCGCACTGCGGCAGCGAGCTCCCCTGCGGACGGCCGGTCGTGGAGGACAGCGGCCGGCGGGCCCGCGTCGCGGCGTGCGCGCCCCTCGATGCGGTCGACGAGGTCGAGCAGCTCCAGCTCCTGCTCCGCCGCCAGTCGTCCGAGGATCGCGAGCTCGACGCTGCGGTCCTCGCCCGAGAGGTGGCGCCGCGCCTGGTTCAGGCAGCCGACCGCCCACTTGCAGTTGCCGAGCACCTCCCAGGCGTCGAGCTCGGCCGGGGTGACCTCGGTGCCGGTCAGCTCCGCGTAGCGGGTGAGGTACGGCTCGACGTCGTCCACGCCGCCGAGGCGCCGCTCGTCCGCCCCGAAGCGCCATGCGCGCACCACCGGCCACGCGAGGTCCTCGACCGGGTCGCCGACGTGCGCGAACTCCCAGTCGAGGATCGCCACCAGCTCGCCGTCCGCGACCATCACGTTGCCGATGCGGAAGTCTCCGTGGGTGACGACCTCGGGCCGCGGCGGCGGCCGGTGCTCCTCGAACCACGCGAGGCCGTACTCGATCGCCGGGTGCGGCTCGCCGACCTCGTCCAGCTCGGCGCGCATGCTCGCCGGCGGGTCGGTGAGCGGGAGGAAGTGGACGTGGTCGTGCGGGATCGCGTGGATCCTCGCCAGCTCCTCCGCGAGCCGCACCCCGAGGCCCGGAGGGGGGTCGCGCACGATGCGTCTGCCGATCGTCTCGCCGTGCAGCCGCTCGACGACGAACGCCTCGCGGCCGTCGAGGTCGCCGAGGTAGGCGACGGGCTCGGGCACGGTCACGCCGGCGTCGCGGGCGGCGACGAGCAGCTCGAACTCCTCGCGCAGGGAGAGCGTGTGCTGGTGGATCACGCCGCCCATCGCGCGGCGAAGGAAGAGCTCCCGCCCGTCGGCCGTGTCGATCGCCCACGCCTCCTTGGACGCGCCGCCGGGGAGCAGGTGCGCGCTGGCGACCCTCGTGCCGAGGGCGGCCTCGAGCTCCTCGTTCACGACGCGAGCTCTGCGAGCAGCTGCAGCGCCTCCGGCTGCCGGGCCTGCAGGATCATGGTCGTCACCCCGCACGCGCGCCACGCGTCGAGCCGGTCGCCGATGCGGGCGCGGTCGCCGACCAGCGCCACCTCGTCCACGAGCGCGTCGGGGACGGCGGCGATCGCGTCGGCCCGGTGGCCGTCCAGGTACAGCTCCTGCACCCGTGCCGCCTCCGCCTCGTAGCCGTAGCGGCCGGCGAGCCGGTTGTAGAAGTTCTGCCCGCGGGCGCCCATGCCCCCGACGTACAGCGCGAGCAGCGGCTTCAGGAACTCCCGTGCCGCCGCCGCGTCGTCGGCGACGACCACCGGCACGAGCGGGGCGAGATCCCAGCCCTCCGGCCTGCCGCCCCGTCGGGCGAAGCCCTCCTCGAGGCTCGGCCCGTGCACCTCTGCGAAGCGCTCGGGCGAGAAGAAGATGGGCAGCCAGCCGTCGGCGATCTCGGCGGCGAGCGCGACGTTGCGCGGCCCGATCGCGGCCAGGTAGATGGGCACGTCCGGCCGCAGGGGGTGGACGATGAGCTTCAGGGGCTTGCCCAGGCCGGTGGCCCCGGGGCCCGTGTACGGCACGTCGTAGTGCTCGCCGTGGTGCTCGACCGGCGCCTCGCGCCGCAGCACCTGGCGCACGATGTCGACGTACTCGCGCGTCCGCGTGAGCGGCTTCCCCCACGCCTGACCGTGCCAGCCCTCCGCCACCTGCGGCCCGGAGGTGCCGAGGCCGAGCAGCACCCGTCCGCCGGAGAGCAGGTCGAGCGTGGCGACGGTGGCCGCGGTCGTCGCCGGCGACCGGGCCGGCATCTGCATGATCGCCGCGCCCACGTTGATCCGCTCGGTACGCGCCGCCAGCCACGCCATCGGCGTCACGGCGTCGGAGCCGTACGCCTCGGACGTCCAGACGGAGTGGAAGCCGAGGCGGTCCGCCTCCTCGGCGAGGGCGACCGCCGACACCGGGTCGTCGTACCCGAGTTGCAGGCCGAGCCTCATGTGCACGATCCTACTCGCGTGGCGACGTCGCTCTTCCCAGCGGAGTACCTGGAGGCGCGCGCCTCCTACCGCGCCTTCATGGACGAGCACGTGTTCCCGGCCGAGCACGCGCTCGACCGGGAGGACGACGACGCGGCCGCCCTCCTGGCCCGGCTGCAGGAGCGGGCGCGCGTGAGCGGGCTGTGGGCTCCCCACGTCCCACCCGAGGCCGGCGGCAGCGGCGAAGGGTTCCTCTACTACGCGTGCCTCAACGAGGAGATCGGGCGCTCGCACTGGGCGCAGCTCGTCTTCGGCTGCCAGGCACCGGACGCGGGGAACGCGGAGATCCTGCACCTCTTCGGCACCGACGAGCAGAAGCGCCGGTTCCTGGTGCCGCTCGTCGCCGGCGAGATCCGCTCCTTCTTCTCGATGACGGAGCCCGACGTCGCCGGCTCGGACCCGACGACACTCCGGGCCCGGGCCGTGCGGGACCGCGACGAGTGGGTGATCGACGGTCGCAAGTGGTTCTCGACCGGCGCGGACGGCGCGGGCTTCGGGATCGTGTTCGCGATCACCGACCCCGACGCCGACCCGCACCGGCGGGGGACGATGATCCTCGTCCCGGCCGACGCGCCTGGCGTGACGATCACGCCGACCGTCGTCATGGGCCACACGGGCCGCGGCTGGAACACGCACTGCGAGGTCTCGTACACGGGGGTGCGCGTGCCCGTCGAGAACACGCTGGGAGAGGAGGGCGAGGCGTTCCTGCTCGCGCAGAAGCGGCTCGGCCCCGGCCGCATCCACCACGTGATGCGCTGGCTCGGGCAGATGCAGCGGGCCTTCGAGCTGATGTGCCGCTACGCGCTGGAGCGCGAGGCGTTCGGCGGCCCGCTCGCCGACAAGCAGACGGTGCAGAACTGGATCGCCGACTCGGCCGCCCAGATCCAGGCGTGCCGTCTGCTGACCATGGACGCTGCGGGCAAGATCGACGCCGGCGTCGACGCGCGCGTGGAGATCTCGCTGCTCAAGTTCACGGTTGCCGGCGCGCTGGTCGAGGTGCTCGACCGTGCGATCCAGGTGCACGGGGCGCTCGGCCTCACCGACGGCACGCCGCTCGCGGGCATGGCGATGCGCGCACGCTCGGGCCGCATCTACGACGGGCCCGACGAGGTGCACCGCATGGTCGTCGCCCGCCGGATCCTGCGCAGCTTCCGCGACGGCGAGGGCTGGCGCTTCACCTGACGCCCCGGGTGTCGGCTCAGCCGGCCGCCGAGCCCGACGGCGGCGGCAGGCGCTCACCGTCCTCCGATCGTGCCCCGGGGACGTTCGGGAACCTGAACGCGGCCGGCTCGCGCCCCGGCTGCACGACGAGCGCGCGGCCGGTGCCCTCCGTCGCCAGCAGCGAGAGCACGGCGTCGGCGACCTCGCCGGGATCGAGCAGCGGGAAGCCGGCCGACTCCAGGTATCGCCGCAGGTCGTCCGCCACGAGCGGTGTGTCCGCGAACCCGGGGCACACGGCGTCGATCGTGATCCCGCGCTCGGCGAGCGCCGGGGCGGCGCCGCGCACGAAGCCGACGACGGCGTGCTTGGTGGCCACATACACCGGGTCGCCCGGGTACGCCGTGAGCCCGGCGAGCGAGGCCGTGCAGACGATCCGCCCGCCGGCCGGCATCACGCGGGCCAGCCGGCGCACCCCGAGCACGACGCCGTCGACGTTGACCGCCATCGCGCGCCGGTAGCTCTCGAGCGAGAGCTCGGCGGGGTCGGGGGCGCCCCCGACCACGCCCGCGTTCAGGCATGCGATCTCGACGGCCTGGACGCGCTCCCAGTGCTCCGGGTCGGCGACGTCGAAGCCCGTACGCAGGTCGAGCACCTCCACGTCGTGGCCGCTCTCGCGCAGTCGCTCGACGATCGCGGCACCGATCCCCGACGAGCCGCCGGTGACGAGTGCGTTGGCCATGCAGGGCAGCGTCCCGGACCCTGGGCCCGGGCGCAACCGGCTACGCGTCGGCAGGCGGGAGCACGTAGACGTGAGCACCGAGCGGGGCGAGCGAGTCCGCGAGCACGCCACCCGCCGCGGTCACGGCCC
>JAOUEK010000506.1 GCA_029858755.1 Thermoleophilia bacterium | reverse complement strand
ACCTGCTCGCGGGTGAGCGTGTCGACGTCGTCGACCCCGGTGACGCGCTCGACGAGGGCGAGCACCCGCTCGCGGTCGACGCCGCCGTCCGGGCGGAGCAGCCCGGCGGATCGAGCCATGCCGAACACGCGGCGCACCTGCGGCTCGGAGGCCGGCCGCGTGTCGCCGCGCGAGCGAAGCCGCATGTACGCCGTGTGATCCAGGCGCACCGTCTCCGGCGCGATCCCCTCCGCGAGCAGCACCCGCAACAGGGCCGCCGTGGCGACCACGTCGCCGAGCGCGTCGTGGGACTCCTCGACCACGATCCCGTGGCGCTCGCAGATCGAGTCCAGCCGGTGGCTCGCCTCGCGCGGCTCCAGCAGCCGGAACGCCTCCAGCGTGCACGCCACCCCGGCCGGGCGCAGCTCGACCCCCGCCTTCGCGAGCGCGTGCTGCAGCATCGCCAGGTCGAACCCTGCGTTGTGCGCGACGAACACCGTCCCTTCGAGCAACGCGAGCACGTCGTGGACGACAGCCGGGAAGCGAGGCGCGTCGGCCACGTCCTCGTCGCTGATCCCGTGCACGACCGTCGCCTCCGCGGGAATCGGCCGAGACGGGTGCACCAGGGTCACGTACCGGTCGCTCTCGACCCCGTCCGCATCCAGCCGCACCACCGCCAGCGACACGATCTCGTCGACCGCGGGATCCGTCCCCGTCGTCTCGCAATCGAACACCGCGTACCCAGCCGGGGCGGGGACATCCGCGCGCCACCGCGCCTCACCCGGAAGCTCCTCCAGACACCGTCTGGGGCGTGCAGGCCGCTCCGAGGAAGAGCGATTGATCGGGACGACGACCGCGTCATCGGGCATGTGTCGAGGATGTCCCCCGGATCGGACGGCAGGCTTACGCCCCGCGCCGGCACCGCCCCGTGCCGCACGGGCTGAGCTGGTTGACGCGCGGGGTCGGCGGGCCTACCCATACCGGGGTGCACCTGCTCTTCCTCGACGAGTCCGGACACCTCTCGGAGCGACGGCTCTTCGCGCTCGGAGGCGCCGCACTGCGCGACCGCGACTGGCACCTGCTGCGCGACCTGTGGCAGGCGACCCTCGCCAGGCAGCTCTCGTCTTCGGCTGCTGACCATCACGCAGGATCGTCGCCACGATCCGCCGCGAGCGGGAGATCGTCGGCTGGCTGGCGCGCGGCAACCCCGTGAGGCCGTCGCACTTCCCGCAAAGGGCGGCGGGGGGCTGCCTGTGCTCGTCTGGTTTACGACGAACCGGGAGGCGGGTCGTTGCTGTTCCAGATGTCGCGGGCCATGAGCCAGGTGCCGTCGGCTTGCCGTTGGTAGAGCGTGATGTACTTGCCGACGTCTCGTATTGGCTCGCCACCGGTCTTTGGGGTGAGCGTGATCGTGTACGTGCCGCGTTCGAAGGCCCATTCTGCGCCTGCCGGTTGGACCTCTTCTGGCGAGAGCGAGAAGTCGGCGCCGAAGGCGGCGAGCATGCCGCCTGACCATCCGCGGATGTTCTCCGTGCCGACGTTGGCTGGAGCGTTGGGAGGCATTTGCACGGCGTCGGCGGTGAAGCACGCCACCCAGGCGTCTCCGTCACCGGCGTTGAGCGCAGCGACGTGAGCCTCACGAAGACTGTCGAGACCTTCCAGCTCGCTTGTTTGCATATCCACGACGATCTCCCTTCTCGGTCGAAGAACGACGGGACCGTCAGGCGGGGATGCCGGGCAGGCCGAGGATCTCGATTCCGTATGTGGCGGCGAGCGTGGTGAGACCCTCGACGTCCGGCGGCTCCGTCGGCGCAGGCGGGATTTCCAGCCGCGCCGCGGGCTCGCTCGCCGCGCGGAAGAACGCGTCGAAGCCACCGGGCTCGGTGACGAGCAGGAAGCGCGCCTGCTCGGAGGCGACCATGAACGTGTGCGGGACGTCGCGCGGGCCGTAGACGAACGACCCCGCGGGGGCATTGACGACTTCGCCACCGACCCAGAAGGTCAACTCGCCGTCGAGGACGTAGAACCACTCGTCCTCGCGATGATGGACGTGGAGCGGCGAGCCGGCGCCCCGAGGCCCAAGGTGCTCGATGACTGCGACACGCCCGTCCGTCGTCTCGCTCGACGCCTTCAGGGTTGCGAGAAAGCCGAAGGCCCACAGCGCCTCGCCCTCTTCCGGCCCCAGCGCGATCGGCGCCACCCGCGGCGTACCATCCGTCATGACTGTCTCCTTCCCGGTCGCTTGCGTCGCTGGCGAAGA
>JAOUEK010000505.1 GCA_029858755.1 Thermoleophilia bacterium | reverse complement strand
GCCCTCGCCGTGCATGCGGAAGGCGTGCTCCACGCAGTCCACGTACTCGGCGGGCGTGAGCAGCCCCATCATGTCGGTGCGGCCGAGGATCAGGGTCTTGCGGTTGCGCCAGCTCTCCACGGCTCGACTCTACGACCCGACGGCGGCGGCGACAAGGTCGAGCAGGGCGTCGAGCTCGACCTCGTCGAAGGCCGGCAGGAAGGGAGCGAGCCGCTCCCGCGCCCGTGCGAGGTGCCGCTGCGCCCGAACCGGGTCGCCGTCCTCGTGGCGGTAGCCGGCGGCAGCGAGCTGACGCAGGCCGCGCGCGACCGCGGCCGTGCCCGGGTCGCCGTGAGCGACGGCGTCCTCGAGCGCCGCGCCTGCGGCGGCGTACTCGCCCGCCGTCAGGCGGCGCTCTGCCTCCCACAGCGCGGCCCTGGCGCGCGCCTCGGGCGGTGGCCACTGCTCCTCGCTCACGGTCCGATAGTAGAGTCGGACGGGATGGCGGCTCCGGTGCCCCCAATCGACCGGGAACGCAGCGCCGCCCGGATCGAGCGTGACATCGAGACGCTGGCCGGGCCCGAGTTCACGGTGTCCAGCGAGGCGATCCGCCGCTACGCCTACACGCCCGTCTACCGCAACACGCTCGACTACTTCACGCGGGCGCTGCAGGAGCTCGGCTTCACGGTGACCGAGGATCCGGTGGGCACCCTGATCGCCCGCAACCGGCCGCCGGGCGAGCCGGTGTTCGGGGTCGGCTCCCACTGCGACTCGAACCGAAACGGCGGCCGCTACGACGGCACGATGGGCGTGGTCACCGCGCTCGAGGTCTGCCGCCTGAGCGCGGAGCACTCCCTCGACCTGCCGCTGCAGCTGATCTCCTTCCTCGAGGAGGAGGGGTCGGGCTTCGGGCAGATGCTGCTCGGCAGCCGCATCATGCTGCAGCGGGTGACCGAGCAGGAGCTGCGGGAGTCGTTCCGGGCGATCGACGACGGCCGCAGCTTCTGGGAGCACGCCGAGGAGGCAGGCTACGAGCCGGCCCGCTGGCAGGAGTCGATCCACGCCCTCGACGACCTCACGGGCTGGATCGAGATGCACATCGAGCAGGCGCGTGTGCTCCAGGACACCGGGAACCGCATCGGCCTCGTGCACACGATCGCCGGGTACGTGCACGCAGACGTGCTCGTGACGGGACGCGGCGACCACGCGGGCGCGACGCCGATGGATCTGCGGCTCGACCCAACGACCGTGCTCGCGGAGTGCGTGCTGGAGCTGGAGCGGCTCGCCCGCGCGACGGGGCAGGGCACCGTCGGCACCGTCGGCGAGATCGAGGTCGACCCCGGGATCATCAACGCGATCGCCGCCGGCGTCCGCTTCTCGCTCGACATCCGCGGGCCGGTGGACGACGCCTACCGCGGGGTGGCCGACGAGATCGCCGCCTTCGCCGAGCGGGCGGCCGCGGCGCGCGGGATGACGGCGCAGTTCCGCCAGCGCCAGACGCTGCCCGCGACGCCCCTCGACGAGCGGATCGTCGACGCGCTCGACGCCGCGGCCGCGGCGACGGGCGAGCCGTACATGCGCATGCACTCGGGTGCGGCGCACGACACGATGTGCGTCGCAGACCGCGTGCCGAGCGCGATGGTCTTCGTGCCGTGCGTGGACGGCATCAGCCACCACCCCGCCGAGGACGCCGACTCCGCGGACGCCGCCCTCGCAGCCGAGATCATCCTGGGCGCGATCGCGGCCCTGCAGGGCTGACACCGCCGACGCCGAGGTCACGCGCGTCGGGCAGGAGGGCCAGAGCGCCCAGCCAGAGCACGGCGACGAGGAGGAACCCGAGTCGGCCGTCCCCGGGCAGTGCGAACCCGATCCCGAGCAGCGGCGTGCCCACCACCGCCGCGAAGTTGCCGACACCGTTGACGTAGCCGATCGCCGCCGCCGGGGCGTCCGGACGCGTGGCGGCGGCGCCGAGGAAGGCGGGCGCGAACGGGATCCCTGCGGCGATCCCGATCAGCGCGGCTCCGGTCGCGGCGAGCACCACCGGCCCGGCAGCGGTGAGCGCCAGCGTCCCGGCGGCGCCGAGAGCGAGACTGGCGCCGACCGCGGCGCGCGTCCGCTCCGGATGGGCCCGCATCACCCAGCCGCCGAGCGGACGCGTGACCACCCCCAGCGCGAGGGTGAGGGCGCCGACGAGCCCGGCTTGTTCGAGCGTGAGGTCGGTGTTCCGCTCGAGGAGTGTCACCACCCAGTTGCCGACGACGAT
>JAOUEK010000044.1 GCA_029858755.1 Thermoleophilia bacterium | reverse complement strand
ACGGGCAGTGCAGTGTCTGCGGGGTCGAGGCGCGCTTCGTTCGCAACTCGTGGATCCTCCCCGGCGAGCTTCGCCGCGCCTGGCCAGACGGCTTCGTCGAGCGCGAGAGCATGCTCTGCTCCGCCTGCGGCGCGAGCAGGCGCGCGCGGCTGCTGGCCGACGCGCTGCTCCGGCTGTACGCGGACGCCGCACGATCCGTGCCCGAGCTCGTCGCGGAGGAGCGCTTCCGCGGGCTCGATGTCGCCGAGGTGAACGCGGTCGGGCGCGTGCACCAGTTCCTCGAATCACTTCCCCGACTGACGTACGTCGAGTACCCCGAGCAGGACCTGCAGGCGCTCACGTGGCCGGATGCGTCGTTCGACCTCGTGCTCACGTCTGACACGCTCGAGCACGTGCCCGACCTCGACCGCGCGCTGCACGAGATCCGACGAGTGCTGCGCCCGGGGGGCCGGCACGTGTTCACGGTGCCCATCGACCCGCGGCTGCCGGCGACCCGCTCGCGGGCCGGTTTGCCGCCACAGCACCACGGCCGTGGCGGCGGCCCGTTCGCTCTCGTCACGCGGAAGGCGGACATGCTCGCCCATTGGGATGTCGCGCCCGACCTGGAGGAGCGCCTGCGGGCCGCCGGCTTCGAGGCGGAGGCCCTCGGCGACGGCGTCGACGGCGTCTACTCCGCCACAGCGCGGTAGACGTCCTCGTGGGCCTCCGCCGCCCGCTCCCAGGTGAACGTCGCGGCACGCTCGAGCCCGGCGGCGCCGAGCTCCTCGCTGCGGGCGAGCGCCTCCTCCACTCCCGACGCGATCGCCCGCGGGTCGCGGGGGTCGAAGAGCACGGCCGCGTCGCCGCATACCTCCGGGATCGAGCCGGCACGGGCGGCGGCGACCGGCGTGCCGCACGCCATCGCCTCGAGCGGCGGCGACCCGAAGCCCTCGTAGCGGCTGGGGAAGACGAGGCACGCGGCCCGTTGCAGCAGGTCGACGAGCGTCGCGCCGGCGACGCCGCCGAGCGCCTCCACGCCCGGGCGTCCGGCGAAGCGCTCCGAGCCGACGCCGGTGAGCACGAGGCTCAGCTCGGGCCGCGCCTCCCGCAGGAGCGCGAAGGCCTCGAGCAGCCGCTCGTGGTTCTTGTGAGGCCACGGGCGCGCGGGGTAGAGGAGGAACGGCTCGCGCGAGGCCGGCCCCGGTCTGAACCGCCCGTGATCGACCCCGAGGGGGATCGCGCGCACACGGCCGGCGTCGAGCCCGAGCAGTGCGACGGCCCGTTCCCGGACGAACTCGCTCGGCACCACGACCGCCGCCGCCCGCCGGGCAGCGCGGTCGTACGCGAGCCGCCGGTACGCGCGCGTGGCACGGCCGAACAGCTCGGGCAGGTCGAGATGCTGCAGGTCGTGCAGCGTCACCACCGAGGGGGCGTCGAGCCGCGGCACCGGCACCGTCAGCGGGTAGTGGACGACGTCGATCCCGCCGAAGCGCCGGCGGAACAGGCGGCTGCGGACGGTCGCCAGGGCGACGGACAGCGCGCGACCCGCGGTCGTCGTCGCGCCGCCCCATTCGGTCACGACCTCCGTGGGCAGCCCCTCGCCGGCGTCCGGCGCCGCCGGCGGCACGAACGCGGTCACGTCGATCGTGCCCCGCGCGGCCAGTGCTCCGGCCACCCCGCGCGCGTACGTCTCGCTGCCGCCGGAGACGCCCGGGACGAGCGTGAGCATGCTCAGCGCGACGCGCACCCCGGCGATCGTAGACGGTTGCCGCGTCGGAGCCCGGAGCCGCCCGAGACGGGGGGCTAGAATGCACCGGTGCCGGACGAGACGACGGACGGTGACGTCTCCGCGGAGACCGTCGCCGCGGGTGAGGTCGACGTGACGGCGCTCTTCGAGGCGCTGCGCGACGAGGTGCGGCGCTCGGGCGCCGACCCCGGCGGGGCACTCGCGTCCGACGGCCGCCGGGCCGCGCGGGAGGAGGCCGAGCGGCTCTGGCCCGTCTCGGCGGAGCGGCCGCTGCGGCTTCGTCCCGGCGTGCGCGGCGGCGTCGGCACACCCGTCAAGGGGGTGTTGCGCAAGCTGATGCGCTGGTACGTGGAGCCGCTGGCGTACGACCAGCGGTCGTTCAATGCGGCGACCCTGAGGCTGATCGACGACCTCGAGGAGCGCGTGGCGCGGCTGGAGGCGGAGCTCCGGCGCGCCGACGGCGCGGAGCCGCGCTAGCGGGGCGAGCGATGCGCATCGCCGTCTGCCGGCCCCAGGTGCCGTTCGCCTACGGCGGCGCGGAGATCTTCACGGACGACCTCGTCGCCCAGCTCCGCGCCCGCGGCCACGAGGCCGACCTGGTCACCGTCCCCTTCAAGTGGTACCCGGGCGCTCGCGTGCTGTCGCAGGCGTTCCTGTGGCGGCTGCTCGACCTCGAGGAGGCCGACGGCGCACACATCGACATGGTGGTGGCGACGAAATTCCCCTCCTACGTCGTGCGCCATCCCGAGAAGCGGGTCTGGCTCGTGCACCAGTTCAGGCAGGCCTACGAGCTCGACCGCACCGAGCTCGGCCAGTTCGATGACTCGGCCGAGGACCGGGCGCTCCGCCGCCGGGTACAGCAGCTC
Source organism: Thermoleophilia bacterium (assembly GCA_029858755.1). Lineage (GTDB taxonomy): Bacteria > Actinomycetota > Thermoleophilia > Gaiellales > Gaiellaceae > Gaiella. Next base: position 6,647 of record JAOUEK010000044.1, on the reverse strand, counting down.
GACCGGGTCGCGCTCGGCGAGGCGAGCCGGCTCTTCGCGACGTCGCGCAACGTCGCCGGACGTCTCGAGCGCTCGACCGGGCTCGTGGCCGAGGTGCTGCCGCATCCGGCGCAGGAGCTGCCGTACCGCAACGACGGCCACGGGGACTTCGTGCTCTCCGTGAACCGCCTCGACCGTGCCAAGCGCGTCGACCTGCTCGTCGAGGCCGCGGCAACCGAGCCGTCGCTCAACGTCGTCGTCGCCGGCGACGGCCCGGATCGTGAGCGGCTCGAGCAGCTCGCCCGCAGCCTGCGCCTGGACGGGCGGGTGCGGTTCGCCGGTCGGGTGCCCGCGGACGAGCTCGCCGGCCTCTACGCGACGTGCTTCGCCACCTTCTACGCCCCGGTCGACGAGGACTTCGGGCTCGGCCCCTACGAGTCGTTCCTCTCGGCCAAGCCGGTGATCACCGCGACCGACTCGGGAGGCCCGCTCGACGTCGTCCACGACGGCGCCACGGGCCTGGTCGTCGAGCCCGAGCCCGCAGCCGTCGCCCGCGCGGCCGTGTGGCTCCGTGACCACCGCGAGCAGGCGGAGGCGTTCGGCCTGGCGGGGCAGGCCCTCGCCGCCGAGGTGACGTGGGATCGCGCGCTCGAGAGGCTCCTCTCGTGAGGATCGCCTACTTCTCGCCGTTGCCCCCCGAGCGCTCGGGGATCGCCGACTACTCGGCGCTGCTCCTGCCCGCGCTCCGCACGCGAGTGCAGCTGACCGTGGTCAGGCGCGGTGCGAAGCGGCCACCGCGCGGCACCGACCTCGCCGTCTACCACATCGGCAACAACCCCGACGCGCACGGCTGGATCCTCGACGCGCTCCGGCGCGCCCCCGGGCTGGTCGTCCTGCACGACTTCGTGCTCCACCACCTGGTGGCGGGGGTCACCGTCGGGCGCCGAGACGGCCACGCGTATCTGGACGCCATGGAGCGCGAGGCCGGCGTGGTCGGCCGGCTGCTCGCCCACGGCGTCCTCGACAAGCGCCTCCCGCCGCTGTGGGAGAACCGGCCCGAGGACTTCCCGCTGGCCGGTGAGGTGCTCTCGCTGGCCACGGGGCTCGTCGTGCACTCCGCCCACGTCCACGACCGCGCCCGCGACGCGGGGTACGAGGGGCCAGTGTCGGTGGTGCCGCACCCGGCCTGGCCGGTGCCCGACACGCCGGCAGCCGGCCTCTCGGGAGACCCGTTGCTCGGCTGCTTCGGCAACGTGAACCAGAGCAAGCGCGTCCCGCAGCTGCTGGAGGCGTTCGCCGAGCTGCGCCGGCACCGTCCTGGTGCGCGGCTCCTGCTGGTCGGAGCGGTCTCCCCGGGCTTCGACCTCGAGCGGCGCCTGCAGCGCCTCGGGATCGAGGGCGACGGCATCCTCCGCGAGGGCTATGTCGACGAGGCTCGTCTGTGGGCGCTGATGAAGGCGTGCGACGTACACGTCGGCCTGCGCTCGCCGACCATGGGCGAGACGTCGGGCAGCGCGATCCGGGCGCTCTCGCTCGGCAAGCCGCTCGTCGTCAGCGACGCCGGGTGGTTCCGGGAGCTGCCCGACGACGTGGCGCTGAAGGTGCCCGTCGGGGCGGACGAGGTGGTCACGCTGACCGCGGCGCTGGAGCTGCTCGCCGACCGAGGCGACGTGCGCGAGTCGATGGGCGCCGCGGCGCACGAGCTGGCGCGGCGCGAGCACGACCTCGAGCGAGCCGCCGACCGCTACGTGGCCGCGTTCGAGACGACCGCGGGCGGGCGGGCCGTCTCCGACGCTCTGCTGCGGGAGGTCAGCGAGGCCGGTGCCGACGTCGGCATCGAGCCCGGCTCACCCGAGGCGAAGGAGCTCGCGCGCCGTCTGGCCGAGGTCGACCTCGGTGCGTGACAGGATCGGCCGCGTCCCTACGTGGGCGTGGCTCGCAGGCATCGTCGGCGCTTCCTTCGCGCTGCGGGCCGTCCTCGCCCGGGGGATGGCCGCCCCGTTCATCATGGTCGACGAGCTCGTCTACTCGGAGCTGGCGCGGAGCGTCGCCGACGGCGCCGGCTTCGCGATCAGGGAGGTCCCTGCCAGCGGGTACGGCGTCGTCTACCCACTCGTGCTCGCTCCGGCGTACGCCGTGTTCGACTCCCTGCCCACGGCGTACGGCGCCGTGAAGACGACGAACGCCCTCGTGATGTCGCTGGCGGCGCTGCCCGCCTACTGGATCGCTCGGTTCGTCGTCGGGCGGGGACCGGCGTTGCTCGGCGCGGTGCTCGCGGTGGCGATCCCGTCGCTCGCCTACACGGGCACCGTGATGACCGAGAACGTCTTCTACCCGGTCTTCCTGCTCGCCGTGGGCACGATGCTCTGGGCGCTCGAGCGCCCGACGGCGGCCCGTCAGGCTGCGCTGCTCGCCGCGCTCGGGCTGGCGTACGCCACCCGGTCGCAGGCGGTCGCCCTCGCCGCGGCGGCGCTGACCGCACCGCCGCTCGCGGCCGCGCTCGGCGCCGGCCCGCTCAGGCGCCTCGTTCGCGCGTTCCTGCCCACCTACGCCGTCGCGCTCGGCGGGCTGATCCTCGTCGCCGCCCTGCAGGCGGTCAGAGGCCGCAGCCTCTCCGACCTGCTCGGCGCCTACGCGGTGGTGGGGGAGGGAGGCTACGACACCGGCGAGGCCCTACGCTTCTTCGCCTACCACGCGGCGGAGCTGACGCTCTACGTCGGCGTCGTGCCGGTGGCCGCCGCTATCGTGCTGCTCGCACACCCGCGCTCGCTCGGCGCCCCGCTCCAGCGCCAGCTCGCCGTCACGCTCGCCACGTCGTTCTGGGTGCTGCTCGTCGTCGCGACCTTCGCCTCGCGCTTCGCCTCCCGCATCCAGGAGCGCAACATGTTCGCGCTGGCGCCGCTGCTGCTCGTCGTCCTCCTGGCGTGGGTCGCCCGCGGTGCTCCCCGGCCGCAGCCGCTCGCTGCGGCGGCGACCGCGGCGGCGGCTGCGGTGACGCTCGCCATCCCCTTCGAACGCTTCATCGGCACGTCCACGCAATCGGACACGTTGATGCTGCTGCCGTGGTGGTCGGTGCAGGATCGCGTGGGGCTGGAATGGGTGGCGGAGCTCGCGCTCGCGCTCGCGGCGCTCCTGGGACTCGTCTTCCTGCTCGTCCCGGCGCGGGCGGCGGTCGTCGTGCCGCTCGTCGTGCTGGCGTACTTCGTGGCGGCCTTCCACCCCGTCTGGTTCGGCAAGCACGGGCTCGAGCGGGCGTCGGCGGGAGCACTGTTCCAGGGCATCCGCGGCGTCCCGCGCGACTGGGTCGACGCCGCGCTGCCGAGAGCGGGGGACGGGGAGGTGGCCGTGCTGTGGACCGGGCGCGCCGACCGGTTCGTCGTCAACCAGAACGAGTTCTTCAACCGGTCGCTCGGCACGATCTACTACACGGATCAGCCGACTCCCGGGGGCATCGGTGAGGTCCCCGTCGAGGTCGACCCGGCCGACGGCGTCATCCGTCGCGGGGACGGCACGCCCGTCGAGGCGCGCTGGGCGCTGCTCGACGGCTCCGTGACCCCCGACGGGGTCGTAGTCGCGCGCGACGACCAGCTCGGCACGACGCTCTGGCGGCTGCGCGGCCCTCTGTCCTCGACGACCAGGGTGGAGGGCCTCTATCCGAACGACACCTGGTCGGGGTCGGAGGTCACGTACACCAAGCGTCGTTGCAGCGGCGGCACGCTCGCCGTCGCGCTCAGCAGCGACCCGTCGCTCTTCCCCGATGGCGAGCAGCGGGTGACCGCGACGACCAAAGGGCTGGTCGACGGCCGTCGGGTGACCCGCTCCGCGTCGATCTCGTTCGCGTCGGACGCCGTCGCCACCTTGCGCCTTCCGCTCCTCCCGGAGGAGGGGAGCTGCGTCGTGCGCTTCGGCGTGGCGCCCACTTCCGTTCCCGCCGAGGTGATCCCGGGCGCCGTCGACCGGAGGGAGCTCGGGGCCCACTTCAACGGCTTCGTGCTGGAGCCCGGCGGATGAGGATCGTCGTGGACGTGTCGCCGCTCTCCCACCCGCGCACGGGGATCGGCAACTACCTCGTGGGCACCGTCGGTGGGCTGGCGCAGGCGGGGGCCGGCACGCACGAGCTCGTCCCCTTCGCCCCCACGAGCCTGCGCGGGCCCACACGCATCCGCGAGGCGCTCGCGGGGATCCCGGTGCGCCCGCGCCTGTGGCCTGTGCCCGCGTCGCACGCGGTGCGCACGGCGTGGAGCCGACTCGGCCGCCCGGCGGCGGAGCGGCTGCTCGGCCCCTTCGACGCCCTCGTCTTCACCGACTGGATGTACCCGCCCCAGCGCGGCGGTGTGCGCGCGACGATCGTCCACGACCTCGTGCCGATCCACCATCCGGAGTGGTGCACGCCGCGCACCGTGTCCATGCACACGCGCAAGTACGAGAACGCGGCCCGCACCTGCGACGTGATCTTCGCCAATTCGAGATTCACCGCCGCCGACGTCGCCGCGACGCTCGGGGTGAACACGGAGCGGCTCGTCGTCGCACCGCCGGGGCTGCGCGACGGCCTCGCCGCCGACGGGCCGCGGGCCGACCTCGGCCGGCCCTACGTCCTCGGCCTGGGGACGCTCGAGCCGCGCAAGAACCTCGGCGCTCTCGTCGATGCGTGGCGCCTCCTCGACGGCGAGCTCGCGCTCGCGCTGGCGGGGGGCGAGGGCTGGGGCGACCGCGGCGCGGCCGACGAGCCCGGCGTGCTCCACCTCGGCTACGTCCCGGACGCCGACGTGCCGCGGCTGCTGCGCGGAGCGAGCGTGTTCGTGTTCCCGTCGCTCTTCGAGGGCTTCGGCATCCCCGTGGTCGAGGCCATGGCGTGCGGCACGCCCGTGGTGGCCTCGTGGCACCCGTCGCTCGACGAGGCGTGCGGCGACGCAGCGGTGCGCGTCGACCCGGGCGACCCCGAGGCGATCGCCGCGGGCATCCGAGAGGCGCTCGACCGGACCGGAGAGCTCGCCGCCGCCGGCGCCCGGCATGCGGCGCGCTTCACTTGGGAGGCTTCCGCCGCGACCATGCTCACGGCGTTGGAGGAGCGGTCGTGAGCGCAGGTCACCGTCGGCCGTTCGAGGTCGCGGTCGTCGTGCACCGCCCGGGCGACCGCGGCCGCGAGTACCTGATCGTGCTCCGTGCCCCCGACCGGCAGGGCTACTGGCACCTCGTCGCCGGCGGCGTCGAGAGCGGCGAGGAGCCCCCCGTTGCCGCGAAGCGGGAGCTCCGCGAGGAGACGGGCCTCGACACGCAGCCGGAGCGCCTGCCGCTCACGCTCTCGTACGACCTGGCCGAGGAGCCGGAAGAGCTCCGCGTGCGCTTCCCGCCGGGCACCGAGCGCGTGGAGCTCGGCCTCTTCCACGCGCGGGCGCCGGCAGGGTGGGAGCCGGAGCTCGACAGCGAGCACGTCGACTACCGCTGGTGCGACGTCGACGACGCGGTGGAGCTGCTCCGCTGGCCCGAGCCCAAGGAGGCGGTGCGGGAAGCGCATCGCGTGCTCGGTGGAGCGTCGTGAGGGCGACGGTCGACACCTCGCCGCTCGTGCAGACGGCGGCCGGCACCGCGCGTCACCTGGAGGGCCTGCTCGGCGCGCTCGCGGGGCGCCCCGGGCTCGAGATCGAGCGGGCGACGTTCGGCGGGCCGGGGCGCGCTTCGACGGTGCTTCGCGACTCCGTCTGGTATCCGCTGCTGCTCGCTCGTACGGCTCGCCGGTCCGACGTCCTGCACTGCCCGACGTTCCGGGCGCCGCTCCGCTCCTCGATGCCGCTCGTGGTCACCGTCCACGACGTCGCCCTCTTCCGCCACCCCGAGGCGTTCCCCACCTGGCATCGCCGGACCGGCAGGGCGGCACTCCGGCTCGGCGTGCGGGCGGCCGACGCTGTCGTCGCCGTGTCCGCCTTCACGCGAGGGGAGCTGACCGACGTGCTCGGGGTACCGTCCGAGCGCATCCGCGTCGTCCCCAACGGCGTCGCTCCGGTCTTCCGCCCGGGCGGCCCGGCCGCGGAGGGAGACTACGTCCTGGCCGTGGGCACGCTCGAGCCACGCAAGAACCTCGCCTGCGCGGTCGAGGCCGCGCGCATCGCAGGCGCGGAGCTGCGGGTCGTCGGCGCCCGCGGCTGGGGAGGGGTCGACGTCCCCGGATGGGTCGGCCGGCCAGACGACGAGGAGCTGGCGGCGCTGATGCGCGGGGCGCGCTGCCTCGTCTTCCCGTCGCTCTACGAGGGCTTCGGCCTACCGGTGCTCGAGGCGATGGCGTGCGGGACGCCCGTGGTGACGGCGCGCGGCGGGGCCACGGAGGAGGTAGCCGGCTCGGCGGCCGTGCTCGTCGACGCGCGTGACCCGGAGGCGGTGGCGGCGGGCATCGACGAGGTCGAGCAGCGTCGGCAGGAGCTCGTGGAGGCCGGTCGGGAGCGGGCAGCCGCATTCACGTGGGAGCGCTCGGCCGATCTCGTCGAGCGGCTGTGGCGGGAGCTCGCGTGACGCTCGTCGTCGTCGACGCGGACGTGCTGGGCCGCGAGCGCACGGGCGACGAGACGTACGTCCGCAACCTGCTGCGCGAGCTGTCCGTCCCCGCCACGGCGACGGGGCTGCGCGTCGCCGCGGTGACGCGGCATCCGGAGCTCGTGCCCCAGGGGGTCGAGCCA
>JAOUEK010000504.1 GCA_029858755.1 Thermoleophilia bacterium | reverse complement strand
TTCGGCAGCACGCCCGGCCGCGCGCTGGTCGCCGTGGCGGACGAGGAAGCCGCCGGCCTGGTCGTCGTCGGCGCACGGGGCCGCGGCGCACTGGCCTCTGCCGTGCTCGGCAGCGTCTCCTCCGACGTCGTCGCGCACGCGCACTGCCCCGTGCTGATCGTCCCCGGCGACCACGGCGAGCTCGGCCTGCTCGGCGGCTAGGGCCTGCTCGGCGAGGACGCGACGGAGGGGAACGGGACGACGTGAGGGAGCCGGTGAACGTCACCCTGTACAACGACGCGGGCTGCCCGTGGGGCTACTCGGCGCTCCCGGCGTTCCGCGTGCTCGAGTGGCGCTACGGCGCCCAGCTCGACTGGCGGCTCGTGGTGATCGGTCTCACGGAGCACGCGCAGCAGTACGTCGACCGCGGGTACACGCCGCTCGGCTCGGCCGAGGGCTACGCGAGGCGGTTCCGCCGCTTCGGGATGCCGTTCGCGCCCGCGCCCCGGGCGCGCGTGATCGGCACCGGGCGGGCGTGCCGGGCCGTGGTCGCGGCGCGCCTCCAGGTCCCCGGGAGCGAGTGGGCCGCGTTCCGCGCGCTGCAGTTCGGCTGGTTCACGACGACGCTGCTGCTCGACGAGGACGAGGGCATCGCGGCGGCGCTCGCCGGTGTCCCGGGGATCGATGTGGCAGCGGTGATCGCGGCGATCGACACCGCGGAGGTGGAAGAGGCGTACCGGCGCGACCACGCCGAGGCGCGCACCGCGCTCGGCTCACCGGCAGAGCTGCAGGGCAAGACGGCCACCACCGACGGCCCCGTCCGCTTCACCGCGCCCTCGCTCGTGTTCGAGCACGAAGGGCGTCGGCTCGTGGCCGGCGGCTGGCAGACGATCGAGGCCTACGACGTGCTCGTCGTCAACCTCGTCCCCGACGGGGAGCGCCGCGGCGTGCCCGACGACCCCGGGGAGTTGCTCGACCGCTTCCCCGATGGTCTCACGACGCAGGAAGTCGCGGCGCTCCTCACGCGCGGCAACGACGCCCCGGATCGAACCGAGGCGGAAGCGGCGATGCTGCGCCTCGTGGCCGCGGGGTCTGCGACGCGGACGCCGCTCGGCGACGACGCGCTCTGGGCCCCGGCGTAGTCGCGAGCGCCGAGCGCCGTTACCCGTCCCAGGTGCCGGCGGACTCCTGCTGCCGTCGCCATTCGCGCGCCACGTCGAGGTGGTGTGCGAACCAGACGTCGTCGAAGCCCTTGATCCAGCCGATCAGCTCGTCGAGCATCGCGATCCGCGGGTGGCGCCCGATGCAGAAGGGGTGGACGACGAGCAGGAAGCAGCCGCCGGCCCGGTAGGAGCCCTCGAACTCCGCTTTCCAGATCTCGAGCACCTGTGAGGGCGCGGCCATCCCCGACATGTAGGGGAAGAAGCTGAAGAGGAAGTACGGCGCGTCGTCGAGCTCCCAGCTCACGGGCAGCTCCACGAAGTCCCGCGGCGGGCCGCCGACGCTCGGCACGCGGGGCCGGTACGGCTCGTCGTGCCCGAACAGGCTCGAGTCGTACTCGAAGCCCATCTCCTCCAGCAGGTCGGCGGTGTTCGGGCCGAGAGCGAACGGGGGCGAGCGGTTGCCGCGGGGCGTCTCGCCGAACGTCTCCTGGAGCTGCGCGATCCCGCGCTGCATCAGCTCGCGCTCCTCCTCGATCGGGATCTCGAGCACGCTCTCGTGGAAGAAGCCGTGGTAGCCGACCTCGTGCCGGCCGCGCTCCGCGATCTCGCGGCAGGCGTCGGGGTGCTCGACCGCGACCTGGCCGGGCACCATGAACGTCGCCGGGAGCTCGTGGCGGTCGAGCAGCTCGTGGATCCGCGGCAGCCCGGCCCGGATGTCGTAGTCGCCGCGCGAGAGCGGGCTCGGCGTGCTCAGCTTGAAAGTGCCGCTCCACAGCGACTCGGCGTCGAAGTCGACCGAGAGCGTGACGGCGCACCGATAGCGGTCCTTCCAGAGCATCCCGTTCGCTTCTACTCCAGCCGGTTGCGAGAATCAAGCCCGTGGAGGAGCTGACCCGCCTGGGCGCCGAGGAGCTGCTCGACGCGTACCGCTCGCGGGAGGCGTCTCCCGTGGACGTGGTCGGCGCCCTGGCCGCCCGCATCGAGGCCGTCGACGAGCAGGTCGGCGCCTTCACCACGCTGTGCCTCGACCGGGCGCTCGTCGAGGCGCGGGCAGCCGAGGCCGCCTGGGCGCAGGGCGAGCCCAGGCCGCTCGAAGGGGTGCCC
>JAOUEK010000503.1 GCA_029858755.1 Thermoleophilia bacterium | reverse complement strand
GGTCGACCTGCAGGGCGCGTTCGTGCAGGCCTCGATCGACGACCCCGCCATGGCGTTGCCCGTCGGCATCGGCCTCGACGCCGGCGAGGCCGTCGAGGTCTCCGACGGCTACCGCGGCGGGGCGCTGAACCTCGCGGCGAGGCTCTGCTCGATCGCGGGCCCGGGCGAGATCTTGGCGAGCGACAGCGTCGTGCACCTGGCGAGGAAGGTCGACGGGGTCTCCGGCGTCGATCGCGGCACCGCGACCTTGAAGGGACTCGCCGAGCCCGTGCGGCTCACGCTGTTGACCAAGGAAGGCTGGGACCCGGCGACCGACGAGGCGTTCCAGCAGGCGATCGGTCGCAGTGCCGGACGCATCGGCACCGCTTTCGCCGTCTGCCCGTACCGGGGGCTCGCCGCCTTCCAGCCCGAGGACGCCGATCGCTTCTTCGGTCGCGACGAGCTCGTCGCGGAGCTCGTCGAGCGCCTCGATCGCGACCGGGTGCTCTTCGTGGTCGGACCGTCGGGCAGCGGCAAGTCCTCGGCGGTGCGCGCCGGCCTGATCCCCGCGGTCGGCCGCGGGGCCGTGGCCGGGAGCGACCGATGGGCCGCGGCGCTGTTCTCGCCCCGCTCGAGCCCTTCCTCGGAGCTCTCCTACCAGCTGCATCGGGCGGCCGAGCAGGCGGGCGTTCGCGCGCCGGGGGGCGCCGAGCCGTCGACGTCGACCAACGAGCTCCGCACGATCGCCGACGCCATCTGCGATGCGACCGGCGGCTTGCTGATCGTGATCGACCAGTTCGAGGAGCTGTTCACGCTGAACCCGCATCGCGAGCAGGAGGCGTTCGTGAAGCTGCTCGCGGCGATCGCCGACCCGCCGGCCAGCCGGGTGAGGGTCGTGATGGCGATGCGCGCCGACTTCTACGGCGTCTGCGCCACGTTCCCGTGGCTGGTGCGTCGGGCCACGGCCAACCAGGCGCTCGTCGGCCCGATGAGCCGGGCCGACCTGCGCAAGGTGATCGAGCAGCCGGCCGCGTCGTCGGGGCTCCGCCTCGAGGACGGCCTGGTCGACGCCGTGCTCGAGGACGCCGGCACCGATGCCGCAGCCCTGCCGCTCATCTCCCACGCGATGGCCGAGACTTGGCGTCGCCGCGACGGGCAGATGCTGAGCCTGCAGGGCTACCGCGACGCCGGCGGTGTCGCCGGGTCGATCTCGCAGACCGCCGACACCCTGTACGAGACGGCGTTGTCCGAGTCGGAACAGGACGCCTGTCGCCGCCTGATGCTTCGACTCGTCGCGCCGGGCGAGGGCACCTCCGACACCCGTCGCCGGCTGCCGTTGCGCGAGCTCGATCGCGACCGGGAGCCCGATCGAAGCCGGCGCGTGGCGTCGGAGATGACCGACGCGCGCCTGTTGACGGTCGACCGCGACTCGCTGGAGATCGCGCACGAGGCGCTGCTGCGCAGCTGGCCGAGGTTGCGCAGATGGATCGACGAGAGTCGCGACGAGCTGCGCACCCGGCAGCGCATCGGCCACGCGGCGGCCGAGTGGCACGCGCAGGAGCGCGATCCCGACCTGCTGTATCGGGGCACGCCGCTGCGCGCGGCTCGCGAATGGGCCGAAGATCACGGCGACTCACTGGGGCCCGAGGAGCAGGCGTTCCTGACCGCCAGCGTCGAGGCCTTCGATCGGGAGCAGATCCGGTTGCGGGAGGCGAGCCGGCGGTCTCGGCGTCTCCGCCGTGTGGCGGTCTCGGTGCTTGGCGGGCTCACGGTCGCCGCGGTCGCCGCCTCGCTGATCGCGTTCTCGGCGCTGGGCGAGTCGAGGCAGCGCTATGCCGAATCGCTCGCGACCCAGGCGCTCGCGCTCGCCGATTCCGACCCTCGCACCGCGATCGCTCTCGCGGCCGAGGCGATGACGCGGACCGGCACCGACCCGGCCGACGCGCGCGCCGCCCTCGTCGAGGCCAGCGAAGCGCTCGCCGCGCCGTTCGTGCCGTCGGGCCCCGCGGTGCAGGTCGGCGACGCCTCGACCGTGGTGGTCAGCCCCGACGGCTCCCTCATCGTGACCGGGAACCTCGACGGCTCGATCTCGACGTGGAGCACGACGGGCAAGGCCTTGGCGACCGACGTTCCGGGGCACACCGGCGCGATCCAGGAGATGGACTTCGCGCCCGACGGCCGGCGGTTGATCTCCGGCGGCGACGACGCGGCCGTGTTCCTGTGGGATCTCTCCGACCCGAGCGACGTTCCCGCCCCGACGAAGCTCGGAACG
>JAOUEK010000043.1 GCA_029858755.1 Thermoleophilia bacterium | reverse complement strand
CAGAGCATGTCGAGCGATGAGCTTGCGGTCTAGGGCAACATCGGCTGCCGGGCGGCAGCGCTCCGACAGGGGTTGCGGTCGTGACCATGTCGATTCGGCCGACGTACTCGCCGATCCTCTGCAGGGAGCTGGATTGTGAGCGCACCTTTCATAATGCTGAGAAGCGGTGCGCTTCTGGTCAAGAGCTCGTAGGTTCTTCGCGGTCCAGTCGACCGTCGTGCCGTCGATCTTCGAGCCCACCCTCCTGCTGTCCGGTGCCACGCTGGCAGCAGCATCAGCTGCAGCAACGATCGTTAGCCAGATCGTGAACGAGTTCGTGCTTGGTAGCGGCCAGCCGCAGCTAGACGTGGATCGGGAATGGAACATCTGGGCGTGGGTGGGGTCGGCGTCGATTCTTGCAGCGGCTTCCGTGGCGTTCCTGAGCGCAGTGGCAATACGCGCATGGGCCGTGCGTCTGGGAATGCTGGCGGCTTGGTTCGCCTTCCTTTCCCTCGACGACATCGTGGAGGTGCACGAGCGAATCGGGATCCGCCTGGGCACCGCAACTGGGCTCATCGAGGGCGACGAGAGCGCTCGGCTCTGGGTGGTCGTCTACTTGCCGGCGATGGCCGTCTCTCTAGTCGTGCTCCTGAAGATCCGTCGTGAGCTGTGTTCTGCGCCCGCGCAACGAGTGATGCACTGGGGACTACTCCTCATCGGACTCGCGGTGGCAGCCGAGGTCCTGGGTTCAGTCACACGGCGGATCGGTGGCTCTGGCGCATGGCCCTATGACCTCACTGTCGCAGTCGAAGAGGCCGCAGAGACGGCTGGCTGGATTCTTCTGGCAACCGGTGTTGCTGCCGTGCTATTCGCCGCCGTCGCGGCTGCGGAGGAGCGCCCGTAGCGACAAGCGCCTCGCCGACCCGAGCAGAGCGGCCGTCACTCAGAGACGCTCACGCCCACGCGCGTCCGGGACGGCGAGGTTCATGCTCCCCGGCGTGGCGGCAAGATGCTGGTGCTCACCCGCTCCTCTTCACCGGGGGCGACCAGGTCCTGCCACAATCGGCCCCGTGACCGCCCTCTACCGGAAGTACCGGCCGCAGGACTTCTCCGAGGTGGTGGGGCAGGAGGCCGTCGTCCGCACGCTGCGCAACGCGATCGACGGGGACAAGCTCCGCCAGGCATACCTCTTCGCCGGGCCGCGCGGCACGGGCAAGACGTCGATGGCGCGCATCCTCGCCAAGGCGCTCAACTGCGCGCACGGGCCGACGACCGAGCCCGACAACTCCTGCAACGTGTGCGTGGCGATCGCCGCGGGCTCGTCGCTCGACGTGGTGGAGATGGACGCGGCGTCGCAGCGGGGCATCGACGACATCCGCGAGATCCGCGAGCGCGTCGTGCTGCAGCCGGCGCAGGGCCGGTACAAGGTCTACATCCTCGACGAGGCGCACCAGCTCACCGACGCCGCGTGGAACGCGCTGCTGAAGCTGATCGAGGAGCCGCCGCCGCACCTCGTCTTCGTCTTCTGCACGACCGACCTCGCGAAAGTGCTGCCGACCGTTCGCTCGCGCTGCCAGACCTTCGTCTTCCAGCGGCCCCGCCTGCAGGAGCTCGTCACACTGCTGCGCCGGGTGACGGACGGCGAAGGCATCGAGGCGCCGGACGCTGCGCTGGCGCTGATCGCTCGCGGCTCCCGCGGCTCGTTCCGCGACGCCGTCTCCACGCTCGACCAGCTGAGCGCCGCCACCGAGGGGAAGCTGGGCGTGCAGGACGTGCTACAGCTCGTCGGCTCGGTGGAGGAGGACGCGCTGTTCCGGCTCTGCGACACGATCGTCGACCACGACACGGCCGGCGCGCTCGTCGCGATCGAGGAGCTCGCAGAGCAGGGCCAGGACCTGGGCCGCCTGGTCACCGACCTGATCGACCACCTCCGCCATCTCCTGCTCGTGCAGCACGTCGGGCACGTGCCCGAGTCGCTCCCCGTCACCGAGGAGACGAGAGACCGGCTGCGGGAGCAGGCGAACCAGCTGCCGGAGCCCACGGTGCTGTGGCTGATCGACCTGCTGGCGGTCGCCGTCGACGACATGCGCCAGGGCGGCGACCCGCGCCTGCCGCTGGAGCTCGCGCTCGTCAAGGTCACACGGCCGCAGGCCGACCTCTCACGAGAGTCCCTGGCCCACCGGGTCGAGGTGCTGGAAGAGCGACTGCATGCCGGGCCGAGCGCCGCGGTGTCGCGGGCCCCCTCCCCCGTCCCCGCGCCCGCGGCGGGCCCGGCACCCCAACCGCAGGCGGCGACCGAGGACGCCGGCCTGGGTGACCACGAGGGCGAGGGCGAGCATGCGCTCGCGCTCGAGCAGCTGCAGGACGCGTGGACGAGAAGCGTCCTGCCCGCCGTGCGCGAGCGGTCGATCCCGATCGCCACGCTGCTCGGGGAGGCGCAGCCCGTCGCGCTCGCCGGCGACATGGTGACCATCGAGTTCGCGCCGGCCGCCGAGTTCCACCGCAAGCAACTGGAGGACGAGCGGAACCTCGAGCTGCTGCGCGAGGCGCTGCACGACGTCACCGGGCGACGGCTGGTGGTGCGCACCAGCGTGGGGGACGCCGGCACGGGGAACGGGGACGCCGCGGTCGACGAGCCGCTGTCCGAGGAGGACGTCCTCTCCCTGCTCAAGGACACATTCGATGCGACGGAGGTCGAGGAGTGAAGATGGACATGAACGCGCTGATGAAGCAGGCGCAGCAGATGCAGGAGCAGATGCTGCAGGCACAGGAGGAGGCGAAGCAGATCGTCTCCGAGGCGTCGGCCGGGGGTGGCATGGTCACCGTCAAGGCCAACGGCGGCGGCGAGCTCGTCGAGATCCGGATCGACGCACGCGCGATCGATCCCGACGACCCCGAGCTGCTCGGCGACATGGTGCTGGCGGCGGCCAACGAGGCGCTGCGCTCCGCCAACGAGGCGGTCGAGGCCAAGCTCCGCAGCCAGCTGCCCGACCTCGGCGGGCTCGGCATCCCCGGCCTGTAGATCGCCCACACCTCGTCGCGGTCACGTCCGGAAGGGACGGCTACGCTCCGCCGGTGCTCAGCCCTGCCGTCGAGAACCTCGTCGCCCAGCTCACCCGCCTGCCGGGGATCGGCACGCGCACGGCGCAGCGGCTCGCCTTCCACCTCCTCTCCATCCCCAAGGAGGAGGCGCTGGCGCTCGCCGGCGCGATCGCCGAGGTGAAGGAGCGCGTGCGGTTCTGCGCCGAGTGCGGCAACCTCACCGAGGAGGAGCTGTGCGGGATCTGCTCGGACGCCCGCCGCGACCGGTCCGTGATCTGCGTCGTCGAGCAGCCGGTGGACGTCGTCTCCGTGGAGCGGACGCACGAGTACCGGGGCCTCTACCACGTGCTCGGGGGGGCGCTCTCCCCGCTCGACGGCGTCGACCCCGGCGACCTGCGCATCGGCGGCCTGTTGGAGCGGGTCGCACGCGGCGGCGTCGACGAGGTCGTCCTCGCCACCAACCCGACGATGACCGGCGAGGCGACCGCCGGCTACATCGCCGACCGCCTCCGCGACCGGGTCACCGTCACCCGGCTCGCCAGCGGGCTGCCGGTCGGCGGCGACCTCGAGTACGCGGACGAGGTGACGCTGGGCCGGGCGCTGGCCGGGCGACGCCCCGCGTAGCCTGGGCGCGGTCGTGGACGGCGGGGTGAGGATGAATCCTCACCCCGTTCCGGCCTGGGCTCGCCACGCAAGAACGAACGGCGGGGTCTGGCTGAAGCCAGACCCCGGGGTGAGGCTTCAGCCTCACCCCGCCGTCACGTCACCCCGCCGTCGGCGTCCCGACCGCGCCCTACACTCGGTGGCATGAGCAGCGCCGCCGCCGACGTCGCCGTTCTCGCCTTCGACGGCCCGGCGCTCGCCGACCCGACGAGGATCCGTGCAGTCGCACGGCGCCTCGCCGACCTGCACGAGGGCGGCGAGGCGGTCGTGGCCGTGCTCCCGGCGATGGGCGAGGCAACCGGAGAGCTGCTCCGGCTCGCGCACGCCGTCTCGCCCGAGCCGCTGCCCCGTGAGCTCGACCTGCTCGTCACCACCGGCGCGCGGATCAGCTGTGCGCTCACGGCGATGGCGCTGATCGACCTCGGCCGCCGCGCGGTCTCGCTCACAGGGTCTCAAGCCGGGATCGTCACCGACGGCGAGCACGGCGCAGCCCGGATCGTCGAGGTCCGCCCCCACCGCGTGGAGCGGGAGCTCCTCACCGGCGCCATCGTGCTCGTGGCCGGCCACCAGGGCGTCTCTCTGGCGGCAGAGGTCACGTCACTCGCTCTCGACGCCCCCGGGGCCACCGCAGCAGCCCTGGCAGGGGCGCTCGGGGCGAGCCGCTGCGAGCTCGTCGCGGGTGAACCCCGCGCGGAGGCGATCCCTCTGGCACCGGCGGACGCGGGCGCGCTTCGGCTACAACACGCCGTATGAGCACCCCCCGCATCGGCGTCGTCGGCGCCACCGGCGCCGTCGGCACGATCACGCTCCAGCTGCTGGCCGAGCGGCGCTACGAGCACGTGCGCGCGTTCGCGTCCGCGCGCTCCGCCGGCTCGACGGTGCCCTTCGGCCCCGGCACGCTGACCGTCGAGGAGGCGACGCCGGACGCGCTCGGAGCCGGAGATCTCGACCTGTGCCTGTTCTCGGTCGGCACCTCTGCGAGCCTGGAGCTGGTGCCCCCGGCAGCGGAGGCCGGCGCGCTCTGCGTCGACAAGTCGTCGGCGTACCGCCTCGTCGACGGCTACCCGCTGGTCGTGCCGGAGGTCAACGGTGAGCGCGCGCTCGAGGCGCTCTCGAGGCACCGCATCGTCGCCAACCCCAACTGCTGCACGATCCCGCTGACCTGCGTGCTCGGGCCGCTGCACGAGGCCGCCGGACTGGCCCGTGCCCGCGTTGCCACATACCAGTCCGTCTCGGGCGCGGGCGCCCAGCGCATGCAGCAGCTGCAGGCGGAGGAGCCCGCCGCGCACGATCTCGTCATGGACTGGTCGTGGGAGGGCGACGAGTCGGACGAGGAGGCGAAGCTGCGCGCCGAGACGCGAAAGATCATGGAGCTGCCCGAGCTGCCGCTCTCGGCCACGTGCGTCCGCGTGCCGGTGATGGTCGGCCACTCCGAGGCCGTGTGGGTCGAGCTGGAGCGGCCGCTCTCCACCGAGGCGGCGGCCGACCTCCTGCGCGCCGCGCCGGGTGTGCGCGTGCTCGACCTGCCGTCCTTCCCCACGCCCGCGGCGGCCGCCGGCACGGACGACGTGCTCGTCGGGCGGGTCCGTCGGGACACCGCGGCCGAAAACGGCCTCGCCCTCTACCTCTCCTGCGACAACCTCCGCAAGGGCGCCGCGCTGAACGCGATCCAGATCGCGGAGCTGCTGCTCGCCGGCGCCGCCGAGCGGGCGGCCGCGTAGGCGTCAGCGTCCGAGCAGGCCGAAGGTCAGGCGTCGGAGCCGCGCCTTGCGGCGCTCCTCGGCAGCGACGAGCTCCGCGTGACGGCGATCGCCACGCTCGATCGACTCGGCAAGTCGGCGGCGTGCCTCACGCCATTGTGCTCGCAGCTCAGGGTCAATCCCCTTCCGAGCCACCGTCCGCCTCCAGCTCCTCGACGATCCGATCGAGCTTCGCGTCGATCCCCATCACCATCGTCGCAAGAGCGCGCCAGTCGCTCCATTCGACGATCAGCGATTTCGATCGGCGGCGCTTCCACACACATCCATGGTGCCAGCGGACGTCCACCCGCGCCAGATGCCTCTCAGGGACGCGGCCCGACCGGCTCGGGCGGCGGCGAGAACGCCTCCTGGACGACCCGCAGCACGCGGGCGCGCGTGCCCTCCGCGACCGGCTGCAGGCCGCCGAGCTCGAGCCGGCAGAGCTCGATCCTGCCTCGGCGGCGCAGGGTGAGGAACCCGAAGTCGTCGAGGAAGTCGCGGGGGAAGACCGTGCGGTGCACGAGCCGGCGCGGTGCGCCCGGCTCGTCGGGAGGATACGAGTAGGCGAAGGCCTCGAGGGCGCCGGCGCCGCGATCGCGTGCCTCGCCGATCGCCGCCAGCAGCAGCGACTTCTCCACCCACTCGCCCACGCCGTCCACCACGTAGGCGCACGTCACCAGCACGGCGTCGTCGGAGGCGGGCCCGGCGGGGAGGTCGGCCGCCCGCGGGAAGAGCGAAGAGGGGCCGTACTGCATCGAGCCGAGCGTCCGGCCGTCGTCGTCGACGTACACGCTCCCCCACTCGCCGAAGTCGTGCTCGGCACGCTCCATCCACCGCTGCTTCGACGCCGTCTTGTTGCCGCGGGACTGCCACCAGACGCAGGCGTGACAGACCGAAGGCAACGCCTGCAGCGTCCCCCGCGTGAGGCCGGAGACGGGCACCTGCCGCTACCCCGCCGCGGGCGGCGGGCCGATCTCGTCGACGACCACGTCGACGGCCGCGGGCGTGACGTCGGCCATGCGCCCGAGGTAGTCGCTCACACGGCGCTGCACCGCCGCGCCGACCTCCGGCACGCTCGCGCCCCAGGCCACGGTGAGATGGAGCTCGACCGACACCGTCCCGTCCTCCTCCGTCACCTTGACGCCGCGCAGGCGGTGGAGGCCCCCGTCCGCGAGCCGCAGGACCCCACTCACCTCTCGGGCGGCGTCGGCGGCATAGGAGCCGAGGATCTCGGCGGAGATCAGCGAGTGCCCTTCCACACCGCGAGTCTACTCCCGGCTGCGCGGGGCCTCGTGGACCCGTGCCGACCGCAACACGAGCTCGGTCGCCTCGGGGCGCGCGAAGAAGCGAAAGGGGACGAAGGTGGTGCCCAGCCCGGGCGAGACGTGCATCGGGCCTGCAGGGGTCTCGTACAGCCCCGAGACGTACGCTGCACGCGGGTGGGCGAGCGTGATGCGCCTCCCGCCCGGCAGCGGCAGGCAGATCTGGCCGCCGTGCAGGTGCCCGGAGAGGACGAGATCGAAGGCCCGCGCCGGCGCGCGGCGCGCGATCCCCGGGAAGTGGCACAGGAGGACGCGCAGGGCGGCATCCGGGTCGGCTATCGCCCACGGCCGCGCCTCGCCCCTCGGGTAGCTCACCGCGTCGACACCAATGAGTTGGACGGCCGTGCCGGCGAGCTCGACCGTCACGGCTTCGTCCCGGAGCAGCACTGCGAGCTCGGCCAGGTCGGCCAGCTCCGCGTTGCGCGAGAACGGGTCGCGTGTGACCGCCACGTCGTGGTTGCCGAGCACGACATACGCCCGGCCGAGCCTGCCGAGCAGGTCGCGCAGGCGTTGCTCGCCCCGCGGGTGGGAGACGAGGTCTCCCGTGACGCAGACGAGGTCGGGCTCGCGTGCTGCGACCCAGTCGACGGCGCGTCGCACGGCGACGCTGCCGCGCGAGGGTGGGCCGAGGTGGAAGTCGGAGAGGTGCGCGAGGCGGAGGCCGTCGAGCGACGGCGGCAGCCCCGCGATCTCCACGTCGAGCACCCGCGTGCGCAGCCATCCGGCCTCGAACCAGCCCCAGGCGAGCGTTGCGCCCGCGAGCAGCGCGAGCACGACGGCGAGCGCGCCGGTCATGCCGGAACGCTAGTCACGGTCGGCGCCACACGCGTTCCCGCACTGGGTCGACTGCCGCGTCCGACGAACGGAGCACGATGAGCGCACGCGACGGTGTCCGACTTCCAGTCGGACACCGCGGTGCCCGCCGTCACACGCGCAGCTTCTCGAGCACGGGCTCGACGGAGACGACGTGCCGGCGGAACTTCAGCTCGGCGCTCTCGAGCCCGGCGGCGACGCCGATCAGCTGCGACAGGTGCAGGATCGGCATCTGGAAGTCCTTTCCCGTGGCCTTCTTCAGCTTCGACTGCCACGCGTCGAGCGACAGGTGGCAGAGCGGGCACGGGGTCACGATCGCGTCCGCGCCGGCCTCCTTCGCCTGCTCGATCGGCTGCACGAGCTCGGCGAGCGCCGTGTCCTCGCGCGCCTGGATGATCGGGAAGCCGCAGCACTTGACCTTCGCCGGGTAGTCGACCGGGTCGCCGCCGCAGGCGGTGATGATCCGCTCCAGCGAGTCCGGCTTGTCGGGGTCGTCGAAGCCGAGCAGCTTCGAGGGCCGCAGGATCTGGCAGCCGTAGAAGGGCGCGATCTTGAGCCCGCGGAGGCCCTTGTGCGCGACCTGCGCGAGCGTGTCGAAGCTCTCGCCGGCGACGAGCCAGAGGAAGTGCATGACCTCGACGCCGCCCGAGTACCGCGGCGCCCCGACCGACTCGAGGTTGTCGCTCACCCGCTCGAGCAGCGCAGCGTCGTTCTGCAGCTGGTGGTTGGCCTGGCGGAGGTTGAGGGTGCAGACGTTGCAGACCGTCATCAGCGTGTCGCAGCCCGTCTCCTCGGCGTAGGCGAGGATGCGCGCGTTCAGGTGCAGGTAGTAGTCGGGCTCCGCCTCGTGGATGTCGCCGGCGCCGCAACAGGTGACCGACTGCAGCTCGACGAGCTCGTACCCGACCTTCGGCGCGAGCGCGCGGGTGGAGATGTCGAGCTCCTTGGCGGAGAGGCTGGCGAGGCAGCCCTTGTAGTAGGCGACGGTCTTCACGACGCGGGCTCCTTCTCCTCGGGCAGGTACGGGCGGGGCGCGGAGGTCGGCTCGTCGTACGGGTCGCGCTCGGCGGCGCCGTCCGCCGTGTGCTCGAGGTGCATCAGGGCCTTCTCCCCCTGCACGATCCCGGCGGCGCCGTCGCGACCCTGCTCCTTGACGAGCTCGAAGAGGGCCCGTGACTCGCCGACGTCGGCGGCGACGTGCGGCGGGAAGGGCGGCGGCACCTTGCCCTTGGGCAGGAGCGACATCGCGAACTTGATCTCCTTGATCGCCTTCACGACGCCCTGGGTCTTGGGCACGAGCTCGGTCTCGCGCAGCCACCCCGTCGTCTTCGCGGAGGTGACGAACCACTTCGCGTGCTTGGCGCCCATGTCCCGGTCGATCCCGTTGCGCATCGCCTCGGCGCCGAGCTTCGCGATCGCGTCGCGCGGGTCGACGCCCTTGGGGCAGCGCTCGTTGCAGAAGTAGCAGCGCGTGCAGTCCCAGATCCCGTGCTCCTCCGAGTAGCGCTCGAGGCGCTCGATCGTGGCGCCGTCGCGGGGGTCGCCCACGAAGCGGAAGCCCTTGGCCAGCGCGGCGGGGCCGAGGAAGTCGGGGTCGGACTCCATCGAGTTGCACTCCGAGACGCAGCAGCCGCAGTTGACGCAGAGCGACTCCTTGTGGATCACCTCCATGCGCGCCTGCGAGACCACGTTCTCGCGCTCCTCCGACTGGTCGTAGCGGGGGCGCAGATACGGCTCG
>JAOUEK010000502.1 GCA_029858755.1 Thermoleophilia bacterium | reverse complement strand
GCGCTGCTGGTGGCGTCGGGCGCGAACCTGCTCGTCCTCGACGAGCCCACGAACCACCTCGATCTCGAGAGCCGCGAGGCCCTGGAGGCTGCGCTGGAGGCGTTCCCCGGCACCGTCCTGCTCGTCTCCCACGACAGGGCCGTGCTCGACGCGGTGCCGGACCGCATCGTGGCGATCGAGGGCGGGGCCCTGCGCTCCTACGAGGGCGGCTGGGCCGATCTCGTGCGCGAGCGCGAGGCGGGCGAGCCGGAGCCGGCGGCGGCGCCACCGCACCCGGCACCTCCCCGCGAGCGGAAGAGGAGCCCCGCGCGGCGCACCCCGACCGAGCTCGACCGCACCGAGACCCGAATCACCGAGCTCGAGTCGCACGTGGCCACCCTCGAGGAGCGGCTCGCCGAGAACTGGTCGGACGTGGACCTGCTCGCCTCGCACAGGGCCGCGCGCGACGAGCTGCAGCGACTGCTCGCACGCTGGGAGGAGCTCTTCGAGGCGGCGGGCGCCGACTCCGGCGAGCGGCGATGAGCCGCCTCCGGGACGTGACGAGATCGCGGCCCGGCGGCGTAGATGGGGCATGCACGCGGTGACCATCGACCGACCCCAGCGCACGACCGAGCGTCGGCCGACCTTCGCCGAGGCCGCCGAGGCAACCCTCGACGACGTGTTCGGCTACCTCCTCTACCTCGCGCGCGACCGCGAGACCGCCGAGGACCTGACGAGCGCGACCTACGAGAAGGCGCTGCGTCAGTGGCACCGCTTCGACCCCGTGCGCGGCCACCCGCGCGCGTGGCTGCTCGGCATCGCGCGCACGACGGCTCTGGACTGGTTCCGCGCCGAGAAGCGGCGCCGCCGCCGCGAGGAGATCGCGGCCGTGCCGGAGCGCATCGAGGAGCCGTTCGCCGAGGGGCTGTCGCCGGCCCTGGAGGCCGCCCTGGCCGAGCTCAGCGCCGGGGAGCGCGAGGTGATCGCGCTCCGCGTCGTCCTCGACCTCGACGGCGACGCGGCCGGCCGCGTGCTCGGGATCAGCGCCACCGCCGTGTCCACGCGGCTCAGCCGGGCGCTCCAACGACTCGAGGAGAAGGTGACTGCAGATGACCTCCGCTGAGATCCTCGCCGAGCTCCGGGCCTCACGGCCCGCCGCCCCGGCCGCACTGCGCGCCCGCGTCGACGCGATCGCGACCGTCGAGCCCCGTCGGTCGTGGGCGCAGCCTCCCCGGGACCGGCTCGCACGGGCGCTCGCCGGCCGCCGCACCCTGTGGGTGGCGTTGCCGGCCGCGGCGGTGCTCGCCGTCGCGTCGGCCGGCGCCATCGGCCTCGTCGAGGGCGGTAGCCGTGACGGGGACGTGCTCGCCACGGGCGCGCGCGAGGCCACGCAGGAGAGCGCGAAGGTCGGCCAGGACGCGATCACCGCGGCCCCGGCGACGGGCGCCGCGGGAGCCGTCGAGTCGGCGCCGGCGCCGACACCGGGGCGTGCGCAGCGGGTCAGCGCCACGCTCACGGTCAAGGTGCGCGACACCGATGCGCTCTCGGGCGCGACACAGGAGGCGCTCGACGTCACCCGGTCGCTCGGCGGCTACGTCGTCTCGGTCTCGTACGCGACGGCGGAGGACGGCTCCGCGTCGCTCCTGCTCCGCGTGCCCACCGAAGCGGTGCAGGACGCGATCACGCGGCTCTCCTCGCTCGGCACGATCGTCGCCCAGCAGGTGCAGATCGACGACCTGCAGGAGCAGATCGACCAGCTCGGCCGGCGCGTCACCGCGCTGCGGACGCAGATCGCCCGCCTCTCGGCACAGCTCGCCGACCCGGACCTCTCCCGCGAGCAGCGCGCAACGCTGACAGCACGACGCGCAGCCGCCCGCGACGAGCTGGCGGCCGTGACCGCGGAGCGTGGCGCACGCACCTCCGAGGCGGCGCTCGCCACCGTCCAGCTGACGCTGCTCACCGAGCAGGGCGCGGCGGCCCCGCCCGTCCCCTCCCGCATCGACCGCGCGCTCGACGAGGCCGGGCGGATCCTCGCCTGGGAGGCTGCCATCGCCCTCTACGCGATCGTCGTCGCCGGGCCGCTCGTGCTCTTCCTCGCTGTCCTCTGGTGGGGGCAGCGCATGCTCGCCCGCCGCGCCGACGAGCGGCTGCTCGAGGCCTCCTGAGTCCGAGCGACACCAGCCGGCGACGTCCCCTGAAGGCGGTCGGGAAGCGGCCGCCTTCAGGCGTGGCGCGCGCCCGCGACCAGCTTACGCAGGGCCCGCGCTAGTAGGACTTTGTTAGTT
>JAOUEK010000042.1 GCA_029858755.1 Thermoleophilia bacterium | reverse complement strand
GATGCCGCGGCCGGACTTGAAGAAGTAGTCCTCCGCCTCGTCGGGGTTCGAGAACCCGTACTGGTACTCGCTGCGGATCCCCTTGACGACCTCGTTCTCGGCAGTGCTCAACTCCCGTCACCTCCCACGCCGGCGGGCATGAACGCCTCGTAGCCCTCCGCCTCGAGCGTCTGCGCGAGCTCTGCGCCCCCCGACGCGACGATGCGGCCGTCCACGAACACGTGCACGTGATCCGGGGTGATGTAGTTGAGGATGCGCTGGTAGTGCGTGATCACGAGCGCACCCATCTCCGGGCCCACCAGCGAGTTGACGCCGTTCGCGACGACCTTCAGCGCGTCGATGTCGAGCCCGGAGTCGGTCTCGTCGAGGACGGCGATCCGCGGCTTGAGCAGTGCCATCTGCAGGATCTCCACGCGCTTCTTCTCGCCGCCGGAGAAGCCGTCGTTCAGGTAGCGCTGCGCGAGCTCGCGCGGCACGCGCAGGTGCTCCATCGCGGCGAGCAGCTCCTTGCGGAACTCGGGGATCGGCACCGGGTCGTCCTCGCCGCCGGCGCGCGCCTTGCGCAGCGCGTTGATCGCGCTGCGCAGGAAGCTCGTCACGGTGACGCCTGGGATCGCGTGCGGGTACTGGAAGGCGAGGAAGAGACCGCGCTGCGCGCGCTCGTCGGCCGCGAGCTCGACGACGTCCTCGCCGTCGAGGCGGATCTCGCCCTCGGTGATCTCGTAGCCCGGGTGCCCCATCAGGGCGTAGGCGAGCGTCGACTTGCCGGAGCCGTTCGGGCCCATGATCGCGTGCTTCGAGCCCAGGTCGACGTCGAGGTCGACCCCTTTCACGATCTCCGTGCCGTCCTCGAGGGCGACATGGAGGTTCCTGATCTCGAGCAGTGCCACTGAGTTCCTTCGGTCGCGGGCGTGAATACGGAAGTGCGCTTCAGGAAAGCTGAAGTTCTCTTCGCCCATGGTAGCGGGACCGGGCGGGAGCGGCGGCACGTTGGCTCAGGCATCCGGCCGCTGGTGCCGCGGCCGCCTCGTCGATCCGGGGTCGTGCTGCTAGGCTGCGCGCATGCCCTTCGGCATCGGCATCTGGGAGCTCCTCATCCTGCTGCTCGTCCTGCTGCTCGTCTTCGGCCCCAAGAGGCTGCCGGAGATGGGCCGCCAGCTCGGGCGCGGCATGCGGGAGTTCAAGGACTCGGTGACCGGGGCCGGCGGAGACGACGACGCGGAGCTGCCGCCGGCAGAGCCCGCGGAGCCCGCCGCGACGACGCGCGAGCGCGACACCGTCGCCTAGCGGGCGGCCGCCCGTGGCCCGCCGGATCGTGCCGCGGCGCCTGCGCCCGGAAGAGGAGGCGACCCTCGTCGAGCACCTCGGCGAGCTCCGCCACCGCCTCGTCATCTGCCTGTTCGCGATCGTCCCCGCCTTCGCGCTCACGTACGTATTCCACAGCACGCTGATCGGCTGGCTCAAGGACCTGCTGCCGCCGGGCACGCCGCTCGTCACGCTCGGCGTCACCGAGCCGTTCCTGACCTCGCTCAAGGTCAGCTTCTACGCCGCCCTCGCGATCACGCTGCCGATCGTGCTCTGGCAGGTCTGGGCGTTCCTCGCCCCGGCGATCGGCGAGTCGGTGCAGCGCGTGATCGGCATCTTCGTCGTCGCCTCGACGGGGCTCTTCGCGGGCGGCGTCGCCTTCTGCTACTTCATCATCCTGCCCAAGGCGCTGAGCTTCCTCGTCGACTACGACAGCCAGCTCTACGAGGGACAGATCCGGGCCAGCTACTACCTGTCCTTCGTGGCGGTGACACTGCTCGCCACCGGGATCGCGTTCCAGATGCCGATCTTCATCCTCGCGCTCGTGCGGCTCGGCGTCGTCACGTCCGACAAGCTGCGCCGCAACCGTCGCTACGGGATGGTCGGCATGCTCGCCTTCGCCGTGCTCCTGCCGACGGTCGATCCCGTGTCGCTCGCGCTCGAAGTGGCGCCGCTGCTCGTCCTCTTCGAGCTCTCGATCTGGCTGTCGGTGTTCATGGAACGGCGCTGGGAGCGCTCGCTGCTCGATTCCTACGAGCTCTCGTGAGGGCGCTCGCCGCCGACTGGGTCGTCCCGGTCGAGGGCGACCCGATCGCCGACGGCGCCGTCGTCCTCGACGACGAGGGACGCATCCACGCGGTCGGCCGCGCGGCCGAGCTCGGCGCCGACGAGCGCTTCCCGAACGCCGTGATCCTCCCGGGGCTCGTCAACGCCCACTCGCACGTGGAGTACGCGACGTACGCGGGGTTCGGCGACGGCCTCTCGTTCGCCCCCTGGATCGGGATGCACGTCGAGCGCAAGGCGCGGCTCGACGACGAGGACGTGCTGGCGAGCGCACGGCTCGGCGTCGCCGAGTGCCTGCGCTCGGGGGTGACCACGATCGGCGATTGCAGCTTCGCGGGGGCGACCGCGCCCGCATGCGCCGCGCTGGGGCTCCGCGCGATCGTCTACCTCGAGGTGTTCGGCGGCGCCGATGCCGTCGAGAGGCTGTTCGAGCCGGCCCGTGAGCGGATCGAGGGGTCGCTGTCGGAGCGCGTCCGGCTCGGCATCTCGCCGCACGCTCCCTACACCGTGACCCCCGAGCTGTACGAGGCGGCGCTCGGGCTCGGCCTCCCCGTCGCGACCCACCTCTCGGAGAGCGCCGACGAGGCGGCGTACGTCCACGACGGCACCGGCCCGTGGGCGCCGCTCGCGGAGCTGCTCGTCCCCCCGCTCGGCGGCAGCGGCATCCGTGCCCTCGCCGAGCGCGGGCTGCTCGGCGACCGCCTGCTCGCCGTGCACTGCGTGACCGTCGACGACGAGGAGATCGCGCTGCTCGCCGCGCACGACGTCGCCGTCGCGCACTGCCCGCGCTCGAACGCCCAGCTCGGATGCGGGATCGCACCCCTCGGGAAGCTGCGTGCCGCCGGCGTGCGGCTGGCGATCGCCACCGACAGCCCCGCCTCGACACCGTCGCTCGACCTGTTCGAGGAGCTGCGCGTGGCCCTCTGGCTGCAGCGCGCCCGGGACGCCGACCCCTCCTCGCTCACGGCGGCGGACGCCCTCTGGCTCGCGACGCTCGGCGGGGCCCGCGCGCTCGGGATCGAGTCGGAGGTCGGCTCGCTCGTGCCCGGCAAGTGGGCCGACCTCACCGTGCTCTCGCTCGACGGCTCGCCGTTCGACCCGGTCGAGGATCCCGCGGTGGCGGTCGTTCTCGGCGGCTCTCCCGACCGAGTCCTCGCTACTCTCGTAGCGGGCGAGGCCCGATACCGACGGAACGAGGCGACGTGGCGCGATTTGACAAGAGCCGGACGAAGAGCGCGAAGCAGGATGCTGCCGTAGGGTCGCGTCCCCGGCGGCGGGAGACGATGGCTCCCGCGATCGAGGACACGATGTTCTTCCCGCGGCTGCGCCGCCACGCGAAGTGGATGTTCGTGGCGCTGGCGCTCGTGTTCGCGCTCGGCTTCGTCGGCTTCGGCGTCGGCGCGGGTGGCGTCGGCATCGGCGACATCATCCGCGGCGGCGGTGGCGGCGGCACCTCGGTCTCCGACGCCCGCAAGCAGACCGAGGAGCGCCCGAACGACGCGAAGGCCTGGCAGGACCTGGCGACGGCGCTCCAGGCCGACGGCGACGTCGCCGCCGCCGTCGATGCCCAGGCTCGGGTGGTGGAGCTGCGGCCGGACGACGCGAACGCGCTGCGGGAGCTGGCGGCGCTGAGCTTCGCCGTGGCCGCGGACAAGCAGCTGGAGCTGCAGCAGCTGCAGGCCCGCGCCGCGCTCGCCGCGGCCGGCCACAACTTCCCGCGGCCGACGATCGGCGGCGTGGAGATCGGCGGCGACGCGGTCGGGCGGGCCGTCAACGCGCAGGTCGCCGACGAGATCGCGAAGATCTCGGGAGAGGGGCAGGCGGCGCTCGGCGCCGCGATCGACGCCTACCAGCAGCTCGCCGCACTCCAGCCGGACGATCCGAGCGTCCAGCTCGAGCTGGCACAGGCCGCGATCCAGGCCGGTGAGTTGCAGACGGCGATCGACGCCTACGAGCGGTTCCTGGTGCTCGCTCCGGACGACCCGAGCGTGGCCGACGTGAAGCGACAGCTCAAGCAGCTGCGGGCCGCGGTCGCCGGTTAGACTCGGCCGACCGTGCAGGCCCCGTCCCGTCACCCGCTGCCGCGCCGGCGCCGGCTCCTCACGTGGGCCGTGCCGCTGGCAGCCACGCTCGCCCTCGCGGGCTGCGGGAAGACGGTCGGCTTCGACGACGGCGGCGGCGACAAGGTGCGCGGCAAGGAGCTCTTCACCACGACCTGCGGGTCGTGCCACGCGCTCGCCGACGCCGGCACGACCGGGCAGATCGGCCCGAACCTCGACTACGCCTTCTACCAGTACCGGGTCGACACGTCGGGCGCCGACCCGGACGCCTCCGACTTCCAGGCCCGGCTCGCGGAGCCCGGGGTCGAGAGCGGCGTGCGCCAGACCGTGCGGGGCCAGATCGCGTACCCCGTGACGAACCCGGTGAGCGGCGCGCCCGGGATGCCGGCCGACCTCGTCACCGGTGACGACGCGGCCGCGGTGGCCGCGTACGTCGCGTCGGTCGCGGGCCTGGGCGGCGAGGGCGGCCCGCCGGGGCCGCCGAGCTCGAGCGGGAGCGGCGGCGGGGGCACGGCCGACGGGAAGGCGATCTTCGCCAGCGCCGGCTGCGTGGGCTGCCACACGCTCGCGGCCGCGGGCGCCTCCGGCACCGTCGGCCCCGACCTCGACCAGGCGAAGCCGCCGCTCGAGCTCGTGCTCGACCGCGTCACGAACGGCCGGGGTGGCATGCCGGCGTTCGAGGGGCAGCTCTCCGAGGACGAGATCCGCGCGGTGGCGCAGTTCGTCGCCGACAACGCCGGCTCCTAGCCCGCGGGCCGATCCTCGGCGAGACGAGTCGCCCCGAGACGGGGCGTCCGGCCGAGCCGCTAGACGACGATGGCGTCGACGGGGACGTCGAAGCGCTCGCGCAGGGCGTCGACGAACCCCTTCTCCGCCCAGTTCTCGCTCGTGCGGGCGTGCGTGACGACGACGAGCTGATCCGCGCCGAAGAGATGGATCGCATCCTCCGTGGCCTCCAGCGGCTCGGGTGAGCCGACGGACCCCTCCGCAGGGATGCCAGCGCGGCCGAGGGCTGCAACCGTCTCCTCCAGGCGCTGCGCGGCCGCACGCCGGTCACCGTCGATGTCGTCGGTCCAGCGGTGCCCGTGGGAGGTGAGCGCCGGCGCGACCACGCGCACGCGATCGTCGTCGCCGCCGAGGTGGCGGCGCACGTGCGCGGCGAGCACCTCGCCGTCGACCGTCTCGTCGATGATGACGACGATGCGCCGAGCCGTGGCGGCGCCGACGTGGGGGACGTGCTCCGTGCGCGGCGGAGCCGACCCTCGCAACAGGACGTAGTAGCCGGCCGCCGCGCCGCTGACGACGAGCCAGGCACCGAACGCGGCCCAGCCGCCGCCGATCAGGCCGGCGACGACGATGACCGCGAACGCAGCGATGGTCAGCAGGAGGAACCGGAACGCGCTGGACTCGCTGCGGAAGGGACTGTCCATCGATCGCTCCTAGAGGAGGTAGACCGTCGCGTACACGACGATCCACATCACGTCGACGAAGTGCCAGTAGATGCCCGGGATCTCCACGCCGTGGTAGTGCTCGGGCGAGTAGTGGCCGCGGAAGGCGCGCACGGCGGCGAAGATCAGCAGCGAGAGCCCCACTGCGACGTGGGCGCCGTGGAGGCCGGTGAGGCCGAAGAACACGGACGCGAACGCGCCGTCTGTGGTGTTGAAGCCGACGTGGGCGTACTCGATCGCCTGCGTGAGCAGGAACGCCAGCCCCAGCGCGATCGTGGCCACGAGCCCCGCCTGCAACCCGCGACGGTTCCCCCTGCGGATCGACTGCACCGCCCAGTGGATGGTGAAGCTGGAGGTGACGAGGATCGCCGTGTTCACGCCGGCCACGAAGACGGGGAACTCGTACGGCTCGGGCGGCCAGGTGGCCCACCTCTCGGGGGTGACGATCGTCGCGTCGGGGTTGACGACGCGGACGAAGAAGTACGCGGCGAAGAAGCTGCCGAAGAGCATCGCCTCGGAGGCGATGAAGAGCAGCATGCCGAGCGTCGACGGCTCCATCCTCGAGCTCCGGTTGGCCGGCGGCGGCCCGTGGTGCTCGGCGTGGCCGTGCGCTGCCGCCTCGGCATGGGCGGTCATGCGGTCACCTCCGCGGCTGCGGTCTCGACGACGACGTGCTCCACGGGGACGCCCGCGTCGGCGCGGAGCCGCTCCACGAGCTCGCGACGGAGCCAGCCCGAGCGCTCACCGGGGAACGTCGAGACGACGACCTCGTCGACCCGCTCGTCGTGGATCACGTTCATCGCCGCCGTGTAGGGGTCGGGGTGGGCGATCTGCCCGTGCGCCTCGATCCCCTCGCCGCGCAGCAGCGACAGCGCGACCCGCAGCCTGCGCTCGGCGTCCGGGTGCTCCGACTCGGTCGGGTCGCTCTGGGGGCAGACGAGGAGAAACGCGGCTGGCCCGTCCGCCGCGCGCGCGCGCACCCGGTCGAGCAGCGGCGCACCGAGCACGGTCTCGTTGGCGACGACGAGCACGTTGGCGGGCCCGGTGTCCTCCGCCTCGCCGGGATGGACGTGCTCCACCGGACGGTGCCCGGCGGCCTTGCGGATCTCCTCCAGGAGGTTCCGCCGCAGCCAGCCGGACTTGGCCTCCGGATGCGTGGACACGATCAGCTCGTGGACGTCCTCCAGGGCCAGGATGTCCTTGACGGCCGCGAGCGGCCCCCCGTCGAAGACCCCGCCGTGCGCAGGGACGCCCAGCCCGCGGATGGCGTCGACGGTGCGGTCGAGCCTGCGGCCGGCCGCCGCGCGTCGCGTGTCCTCGTAGACCACGTAGCCGGCGCCCGGCTCGCTGACCGGGGCCGCGACCACCGCGCGAATCGGCCCGCGAGCGGCGCGGCGCTCGACGGCGGCGACCAGGGCGTTCGTGCCGAGCGTCTCGTTGGCGACGACGAGCACCACGGTGACGTCCGACACCGTCTCCGCCGCGGTCACGCGTGCACCCCCTCGCGCAGCGGGTCGCCGAGCACGGCGTGGCGGGCCCCCGGCACCCCGTACTCGTACGGGCCGCCGACGACGGTCGGCACCTCGTCGAAGTTGAAGATCGGCGGCGGCGACGACACCTGCCACTCGAGCGTCATCGCCCGCCACGGGTTCGCGCCCGCGGCCGGGCCGCGCGCCCAGCTCACGATCATGTTGTAGAGGAAGACGAAGAAGGACGCGCCGAGCGCGAACGAGGAGATGGTGACGAACATGTTCACGGCGCCGAACTCGGCCGCGTAGTCGGCGACCCGGCGCGGCATCCCGCGCAGGCCCACCCAGTGCATGGGGAAGAACGTGAGGTTGAGCGTGACGAACGTGAGCCAGAAGTGCAGCTTGCCCAGGCGCTCGTCGTACATCCGCCCGGTCATCTTCGGGAACCAGTAGTAGACGCCCGCGAAGACCGTGAGCAGGGAGCCGCCGAAGAAGACGTAGTGGATGTGGGCGACCACGAAGTAGGTGTCGGAGGCGTGGATGTCGACGGGCACCGAGCCGAGGTAGATCCCCGAGAGGCCGCCGATCACGAACGTGGAGACGAAGCCGAGGGCGAACAGCATCGGCGTCGTCAGGTGGATTCTCCCCTCCCACATCGTCGCGAGCCAGCTGAACACCTTGACGCCGGTGGGCACCGCGATCAGCAGCGTCGTGATCATCATCGGCACGCGCAGCCAGTCGGCCATGCCGGCCACGAACAGGTGGTGGGCCCACACGGAGAAGCCGAGCACGAGGATGCCGATCAGCGAGATCGCCATCAGCCGGTAGCCGAAGATCGGCTTGCGGCTGAAGACCGAGATCACCTCGGAGATGATCCCGAACCCGGGCAGGATCATGATGTACACGGCCGGGTGGCTGTAGAACCAGAAGATGTGCTGGTAGCCGAGCGCGTAGCCACCGCCTTCGGGCACGAAGAAGTCGGTGTGCATCACCCGGTCGAAGAGCACGAAGAACTGCGAGCCGGCAATGAACGGCGTGGCCAGCACCACGAGCAGCGAGGTGGTGAAGTTGGCCCAGACGAGCAGCGGCATCCGCCAGAAGGTCATCCCCGGCGCCCGCATGGTGATGATCGTGACCAGGAAGTTGAGCGCGGTGAGGATCGACGAGGCGCCGGCGAACTGCACGCCCATGTTGAAGAACATCGAGCCGACCGGGAGCTCGCTCGAGAGCGGCGCGTACGCCGTCCAGCCGGCGGCGAACGCGCCGCCGGGCGCGAGGAAGCTGGCGAGGAACATCACGCCGGCGATGGGCAGCAGCCAGTAGGAGAGCGCGTTCAGGCGCGGGAACGCCATGTCGGGCGCGCCGATCATCAGCGGGATCACGTAGTTCCCGAGCCCCGCGAAGACGGGGACCATGAACGTGAAGATGAGGAGCGTGGCGTGGACGGAGACGAGCCCGTTGAACGTCTCCCCGTCGAGGAACTGCAGGCCCGGCTCCGCCAGCTCGACGCGGAAGATCATCGCCATCAGGCCGCCGACGAGCAGGAACACGAAGGTGGTGACCGTGTACTGGACGCCGATCACCTTGTGGTCGGTGTTGACCCGGAAGTAGTCCTGCCAGCGGGTGGCGCCGTGCCCGGAGTGGTCCTCGGGGAGCGTGGGACGTCCCGAGATCCAGTAGAGCCAGTAGTCGAAGGCGCCGAGCCCGAGCAGGAAGCCGATCGGCGCTGCGGTCAGCGCGCCGACGAGCGTGATGATCGTCCAGTCGTAGATCGGGTCCCAGCCGGCGAGCCAGCGGAGCCCCACCACGATGTACATGCCGACCACGAAGAACGCGGCCGCGCACCACGTCGCGCGCACGAAGCCGGGGCGCATGAGGATGCCCCGCGGCCGCGGCGCGTAGGGGCCCGGCGGCCCGTGGCCCGTGTCGTGGCCCGTCCCGTGGTCGGCGACCGTCGTCACGCGCTCACTCCTTCGTCTGGGTCAGGTACGCCACGAGCGCGTCCAGCTCGTCGGCGGAGAGGGACTGCCCGAACGTCTCGGGCATGCTGCCGGGCTTGAAGCCGGGCGGGACATATGCCGCGGGATCGACGATCGACTCGCGGACGAACGCCTCGAGCGGCTGGCCGGCCTCCTGCGCGGCCGCGGCGAGGTCGTCGAGGGACGGCCCGATCGCGCCCTTGGAGCCCGCCGGGGTGAAGGCGTGGCAGCCGCCGCAGCCCGCGCTCGCGAACACGGAGGCGCCGTCGGTGCCGCCGGGCGCCGGCTCGCGCTG
>JAOUEK010000501.1 GCA_029858755.1 Thermoleophilia bacterium | reverse complement strand
CGCGGGTTCGCCTCCAGCACGTACACGGTCTGATCGGCCACGGCCAGCTGCACGTTGAGCAGGCCCACGACGCCCAACGCGGGCCCGAGGCGCCGGACGACGTGCTCCACCTCGAGGGCGTTCGCGAGCGTCAGCGACTGCGCCGGCAGCACGCAGGCGGAGTCGCCCGAGTGCACGCCGGCCTCCTCGACGTGCTGCATCACGGCACCGATGTGCACCTCCTCGCCGTCACAGAGCGCGTCGACGTCGATCTCGACGGCGTTCTCGACGAAGCGGTCGATCAGCACCGGCCCGCTGACGGCTGCCATTGCCGCAGTGAGTCGCTGCTCGTCGTCGCAGACCCGCATCGCACGGCCGCCGAGGACGTAGGAGGGTCGCACGAGCACGGGGTACCCGATCTCGCGCGCAGCGTCGAGTGCCTCGTCCACGCCCTCCACGGTGGCCCACGGCGGGCAGCGGATCCCCAGCTCCCGTGCCAGTGCGCCGAACCGCTCGCGGTCCTCGGCGAGGTCGATCGCCTCGTGCGGCGTGCCCATGATCCGGTAGCCGGCCGCCTCCACGAAGCGGGCGAGGCGCAGCGGCGTCTGGCCGCCGAACTGCGTGACCACCCCCTCGGGCTGCTCGCGGTCGAGGACGGCGAGCACCTCCTCCGGCGAGAGCGGCTCGAAGTAGAGGCGGTCTGAGGTGTCGTAGTCGGTGGAGACCGTCTCGGGGTTGCAGTTGACCATCACCGCCTCGTACCCGAGCTCGCGGAAGGTCTGGGCGGCATGGACGCAGCAGTAGTCGAACTCGATCCCCTGCCCGATCCGGTTCGGCCCCGAGCCGATGATCACGACCCGCGGCAGGGTCGCCTCGGGGAGGGCCTCGTCCTCCTCCCCCCAGGTCGAGTAGAAGTAGTTGGAAGCGGCGTCGACCTCGCCGGCGCAGGAGTCGACCCGCCGGTACGAGGGCCGGATCCCCTTTGCGTAGCGGGCGCGACGGACATCGTCGCCGGACGTGCCCCACGCGGCGCCGATCGAGTCGTCGCCCCACCCCGCGCGCTTCGCGCGCCAGATGTCGCGCGAGGCGAGCTCGCGCCGAGCCTGGGCGAGCTGCTCCTTGAACCAGGGGTGGACGCCGTCGGGGATGTCGTCGAAGGTCGCCCACGGCGTCGGCGCGCCGGGCTCGAGCTCCCGCGAGCCGAAGGCCTTGAGGAACGCCTCCGTGAAGGTGCGACCGATCCCCATGGCCTCGCCCACCGACTTCATCTGCGTGCCCAGCGTCGGGTCGGCGCCCGGGAACTTCTCGAAGGCGAAGCGCGGGAACTTGACGACGACGTAGTCGAGCGTCGGCTCGAAGCTGGCGGGCGTCGTCCGCGTCAGGTCGTTCGGGATCTCGTCGAGCGTGTAGCCGACGGCCAGCTTGGCCGCCACCTTGGCGATCGGATAGCCGGTCGCCTTCGACGCCAGCGCCGAGGAGCGGGACACACGCGGGTTCATCTCGATCACGCGGACGTCGCCCGTCTCCCGGCTGCGCGCGAACTGGATGTTCGAGCCGCCGGTCTCGACGCCGACGGCACGAACGATCGCCGCCGCCGCGTCGCGCAGCTCCTGGAACGCCTCGTCCGAGAGCGTCATCTGCGGCGCAACCGTCACCGAGTCGCCCGTGTGCACGCCCATCGGGTCGAGGTTCTCGATCGAGCAGACGATGACCACGTTGTCCGCCCGGTCGCGCATCACCTCGAGCTCGAACTCGTCCCAGCCCCGGATCGACTGCTCCACCAGCACCTGGCCGATCGGGCTCTCCGCCAGCCCCCGCTCCACCTGTCGCCGCAGCGCGACGGCGTCGTCCGCGAAGCCGCCGCCGTGGCCGCCGAGCGTGAACGCCGGCCGCACGACCGCCGGCGACGGCACCCCCTCCAGCTCCGCCAGCGAGGTGACGATGCGGGACTCCGGCACGAGCAGCCCGCAGCTCGCAACCGCCTGCCGGAACTGCTCCCGGTCCTCGGCCCGCGCGATCACGTCGACCGTGGCCCCGATCAGCTCCACGCCGAGCTCGTCCAGCACCCCGGCCCGTTGCAGCTGCATCGCGAGGTTGAGCGCCGTCTGCCCGCCGAGCGTCGGCAGCAGCGCGTCGGGGCGCTCGCGGCGCAGCACGTCGCTCACCCCCTCCAGGTCGAGCGGCTCGATGTACGTGCGGTCGGCGAAGCCCGGGTCGGTCATGATCGTCGCGGGGTTCGAGTTGACGACGATCGTGCGGTAGCCGTCCTCGCGCAGCACCTTCAGCG
>JAOUEK010000041.1 GCA_029858755.1 Thermoleophilia bacterium | reverse complement strand
ACCGACTCCGAGACGCTGCACGGGCTCCGGCGCCTGGTCATCGCGGAGGTGGTCGGAGCGGAGGCCGGCTCGGCCGCCGTTCGCGACCTGCTCGACGCTCCGATCGTCCGCTACCCCCACCGGCCGTTCGTCGAGCGCGCGTGGGCGTTGCGCGGGCAGCTCACCGCATGCGACGGGCTCTACGTGGCCCTCGCCGAGGCGCTCGGGGCCACGCTCGTCACCACCGACCGGGAGCTCGCGCGGGCGGTGACCACGGTGGACGTGGTCGCTCCCGCCTGACGTGACCGCCCTCGACACGATCCTCCCCGAGCCGCATTGGCGCGAGCGCCATGCCCGCACCGTGGCCGCCACACCGGAGCAGGCGGTGCAGGCGATGCTCGGTGCGCCGGCGATTCCGGACGGGGCGGTTCGCCTGTTGTTCGCCCTGCGAGGGCTCCGCGGCACCGGCCGCCCGGTCGGCGCGACGCTCGAGGCGATGGCGTTCCAGTTGCTGCACGACTCGCCCGACGAGGTCGTGTACGCGGCGGCCGGCACGCCGTGGCGGCCTCGGGGCGGGCTCCGGCCCTTCATGGCGGCCCGTGCAGGCGACGTGCGCATCGGCGTCGACGTGCGCGCCGAGCCGGCAGGAGCGGGTCGCAGCGTGCTCTCCACCGAGACCCGAGTACACGCCGTCGACGACGAGGCTCGGCGGGCATTCGGCCGCTACTGGCGCGTGATTCGTCCGTACTCGGGGCTCATACGCCGGCGCTGGCTGCAAGCCGCTGCCCGCGCGCTCGACGCGCAGTAGCCTGCCCCGGTGCGCCTCCGGCCCTCCGCGCCGCTTCTCGCCCTCGTCGGCGTCACCGCCGTCTGGGGGGTCACGTTCGTGCAGGTGCAGGACGCGCTCGCCCTGTACCCGCTGTTCGGGTTCCTGGCGGTGCGCTTCGCGGTCTCGACGGTGGTGCTCGCCCCCTTCGCCTGGCGGTCGCTGCGGGGCACGCCGCGCGCCGGGGTCGTCGCCGGGATCGGCGTCGGCGGCCTGCTCGCCGCCGCGTACGGCCTGCAAACGGCTGGGCTCGAGCTGACCACGGTCGCGAGCACCGGGTTCATCACGGGCCTCTACGTCGTGTTCACGCCCCTGATCGCGCTCGCCGCCTTCGGGACGCCCGTGTCGCGGCCGCTCTGGGTGGGCATCGGCCTCGCCCTCGTCGGGCTGCTGCTCCTCAACGGCGTCCCCGGCGGGTCGACCGTGGGCAACGCCCTGGTGCTGGGCAACGCGCTCGTGCAGGCCTTCCAGATCGCCGCGATGGAGCGTCTTGCCCCCCGCTACGACCCACGGGCCCTCACCTTCCTGCAGATGGCCACGTCGTTCGTCGGCTTCACGGTGATCGCGCTCATGCTCGGCCAGCTCGACGTGCCGCGCGGCGGCACCGTGTGGGCCGCGCTGCTCGTGACCGGGGTCTTCGCCGGCGCGCTCGGCTACCTCGTCGCCACCTGGGTGCAGGCGCGGACGACGGCCGCGCGCGCGGCGCTCGTGTTCACGCTCGAGGCGCCGTTCGCAGCGCTCTTCGGCGTGCTGCTCGCGGGCGAGGTGCTGGGATGGGCCGGCTACGTCGGCTGCGCGGTGATGCTGGCCGGCCTCGTGCTCGCCGAGCCCGCCGCCGCGTCCACCCTGCGGAGGCTCGCGCCCCGGCGTGGCGGCTGATGGACGCCGTCCTGCTCGCCCTCGCCTCGGCGTTCTGCTTCGGGAGCATGACCGTGCTCGTGCGCCTCGCCCTCGATCGCCCCATCGCGGCCGAGACCGGGGCTTTCTGGACGATGGTCGCCTCGTTCGTCGTCGGCCTGCTCGGCGTGGCGGCGGTCGGCGGCCGGTCGACCGGCGACCTCTGGCAGTTCGCGGCCGCCGGCGTGCTGGCCCCCGGGATCTCCCAGCTCTTCGCCACCGCCGCCATCCGTGAGGCCGGGGCGCCGCGGAGCTCCGTGGCCTTCGGCACGGCGCCCGTCTTCGCCACGGCGTTCGCGCTCGTCCTTCTCGGTGAGCCCGCCGTAGGGGGCCTCCTGGTCGGGGCCGCGCTGATCGTCGCCGGGGCCGTGGTCGTGGCCTCCGAGAGTGTGCGGCCGACCGGCTTCCGCTGGCTCGGCATCGGCTACGCGATCGTCACAGTGATCATGTTCTCGGCGCGCGACACGCTCGTCCGCCACCTCGCGCTCGGCGACACCACCGACCCCGGCCCGGCTGCGGCGGCCACGCTGGGCAGCGGGGCCGCGGTGCTCGGGCTCGTGCTGGTGCTCCGGCGCAAGCCGCTCGCAGCATGGGCCGCGCCGCGCTGGGTGCCCGTGGGCCTCGCGTTCGGGCTCTCCTACGTCCTGCTCTTCCACGCGCTGTTCCGCGGGCGCGTGACGGTGGTCGCGCCGATCATCGCCACGGAGGCGCTGTGGGGCGTCGTGCTGGCGGCGCTCGTGCTCCGCCGCCGCGAGCTCGTCGGGGTGCGGCTGCTCGTGGGAGCGGTGCTGGTCGTCGCGGGGGGCGTGCTGATCGGGCTCAACCGCTGAGCGCGGCGCGGAGCCGCTCGGCGACGAGCGGCACGTCCTCCTCGAGCATGGCGTCCACCGCCACGAGCAGCGCGTCGTCGAGGAGGTGGACTGCGATCGCCGGGTCGCCCGCAGCCAGCGTGGCGTGCGCTGCACGGGCGTGCGGCGCGCGCAGGAGCAGCGCGTTGACGACCTCGCGCTCGACCACGTCCTCCTCCATCGTCAGGAACCTGCGCGCGGTGCTCACGCCGTCGATGTCGGCGACGGCTGCCGCGAGCTCGTCGACCATTCGCGCGTACGCCGTCCAGCGGGCCGCGTGATCCATCACGAGCCACTCCTCGAGCGCGACCAGCGTGCCGACCACGGTGTGGCGGTCGAGCTTGAAGGGTCGGCCGAAGACCAGCCAGCGCCCGCTCTCGTAGCCCGTGAAGTCGACGCCCGCGACGGCCGCCACCAGATCCTCCCGCCCGACGACGAGGCCGCCGCCGTTCGGGCCGTGGAAGTACTTGGCGCTGAAGCAGGCGAGGTCGGCGCCGGCCGCCGTGTACGAGGCCATCCGCTCCGGCGGGTAGTTGAGGTAGGCGGCGTCCACGATGGTCGGGATCCCGCGCTCGTGGGCGACGGCTGCCGCCTCCGCGAGCGGCCGCGAGCCGCCGACGGCGTCGAGGTGCGCGGGCACGAAGAGCGCGGCGACGCGCGCGGGGTCGAGCGCCTCCTCCAGCTGCGACGGCTCGGCCTCGACCGCGACGCCGCCCGCGTGCGCGACCATGCGCAGGTACTTGTAGCCCGCGCGCTGCGGCGCCTGGATCACCACCTCCCGCGGTCGGTCGCCGGCGTCGGGGAGCCGCTCCATCACCCCGCCGTCACCCCGGGCGATGCAGGCCGCGGTGGCCAGTGCGATGCCGGCCGACGCACCCGGGACGACGCGGGCGGCCCCCGCGGCGAGGAGCGCGGCGACCCGTCGGCCGGTGGCGTCGAGCAACTCGGGCAGCGACGCGGCGGCCGCGTTCGCCTCGGTCATCGCGGCCCACACGCGGGGCGAGAGGACCACGCCGCCGAGGTCGGTGTAGACGCCCACGCCGTTGACCACGCGGCGGACGCCGAGGCGCTCGTAGGTCACGGCGGCGACTCTATCGCCGTGAGGGCTCGGACAGCCCCCGTTCTCGGTCCCGCTTCGTTGAGAAAGCGTCCATCCCCGTCGGGAATATCTGCTACGATCTGACTCAGATTTCCATCAGTCGATACGACTCAACCTCGGCGACGCCGAGCGACGAAGGAGCAGACGACACATCATGGCGAAGACGATCGGAATCGACCTGGGCACCACGAACAGCTGCATGGCGGTGCTCGAGGGCGGCGAGCCGACCGTGATCCCGAACGCGGAGGGCGGGCGCACGACGCCGTCCGTGGTCGCGTTCACGAAGGACGGTCAGCGGCTCGTCGGGGCGCCCGCGCGGCGCCAGCAGGTGACGAACCCCCTGAACACGGTGTTCTCGATCAAGCGGTTCATGGGGCGCAAGTGGGACGAGGTCTCCGAGGAGATGACGATCGTCCCCTACGAGGTCGCGAAGGGCGAGAACGGCGACGCGCGCGTGCGCGCCGACGAGCGCGAGCTCGCGCCGCCGGAGATCAGCGCGATGATCCTGCAGAAGCTGAAGACCGACGCCGAGGCCTACCTCGGCGAGCCGGTCGCGGATGCCGTGGTCACGGTGCCCGCCTACTTCAACAACGCCCAGCGCGAGGCCACCAAGGACGCCGGGCGCATCGCCGGCCTCAACGTGCTGCGCATCATCAACGAGCCCACCGCGGCGGCGCTCGCCTACGGGCTGGACAAGGAGGGCACCGACCAGACGTTGCTCGTGTTCGACCTCGGCGGCGGCACCTTCGACGTGTCCGTGCTCGATCTCGGCGAGGGCGTGTTCGAGGTCAAGTCGACGAACGGCGACAACCATCTCGGCGGCGACAACTTCGACAAGGCGATCGTCGACTGGATGGTGGCCGAGTTCAAGCGCGAGCAGGGCATCGACCTGGCGGCCGACAAGATGGCGCTGCAGCGGCTCTACGAGGCGGCGGAGAAGGCGAAGATCGAGCTCTCCTCGACCACCTCGACCCAGATCAACCTGCCCTTCGTCACCGCCACTCCGGAAGGCCCCAAGCACCTCGACCTGCAGCTCACGCGCGCCAAGCTCACCGAGCTGACCGCACCGCTGCTCGACCGGCTGGTCGGGCCCACGAAGCAGGCGCTCGCCGACGCGGACCTCTCCACCTCCGACATCGACCACGTGATCCTCGTCGGCGGCATGACGCGCATGCCGGCGGTCGTGGACAAGGTCAAGGAGCTCGTCGGCAAGGACCCGCACAAGGGCGTCAACCCGGACGAGGTCGTCGCCGTCGGCGCCGCCATCCAGGGCGGCGTGCTCAAGGGCGAGGTGAAGGACGTGCTCCTGCTCGACGTGACCCCGCTCTCGCTCGGCATCGAGACGAAGGGCGGCGTCTTCACGAAGCTGATCGAGCGGAACACGACCATCCCCAAGAAGGCGTCGGAGACCTTCACCACGGCCGAGGACAACCAGCCGTCGGTGGAGATCCACGTGCTCCAGGGCGAGTCGGAGATGGCGGCGTTCAACAAGACGCTCGGCAAGTTCCAGCTCGTCGGCATCCCGCCGGCGCCGCGCGGCATGCCGCAGGTGCAGGTCACGTTCGACATCGACGCCAACGGCATCATCCACGTCTCCGCCAAGGACCTGGGGACCGGCAACGAGCAGCAGATCCGCATCGAGGGCGGCTCGGGCCTCTCCGAGGACGAGGTGCAGCGGATGGTCGCCGAGGCGGAGGCGCACGCCGACGAGGCGCACTCCCTGCGTGAGCTCGCCGACGCCCGCAATGCCGCCGAGACCATCGCCTACTCGACCGAGAAGACGCTCGGCGAGCACCGCGACAAGCTCGAGGACGAGCAGGCGGGCGCGCTCGACACGGCACTGACGGCGATCAAGGCCGCGATCGAGGGCTCGGACGTGGCGGCGATCCGCGAGGCCACGAACGCCCTGCAGCAGGCGGCGCAGCCGCTCGCCCAGGCCATCTATGCCGAGGCGCAGCAGGCCGCCTCCGCCGCGGACGCCGCCGGGGGCAACGGTGGCCACGGCGGCACCGAGGACGAGGTGGTCGAGGACGCCGACTACGAGGTGATCGACGAGGACGAGGCGGCGAAGGCATGAGACGCCTCTCGTCAACCCTTCCTGCGTCGGTGGGTGGCACCGGCCGCGACAGCGGCCGCTGCAGTGGTCGTCGCGAGCACGGGTCTGCCCTCGCAGACCCGTGCTCTGCGGGAGAGACGACGTGACTGAGCGAGAGCTCACCGATCTCGCAGAGGAGCTCGAGGGGGAGGCTCCGGACGGCGCCTCCCCCGACGACGCCGTGGGCGACTCGGGCGCCGGCCCCGAGGAGGAGGCCGACGGCTTGCTCGAGCGCCTCGCCGAGGCGGAGGCGAAGCGGGACGAGTACCTCGGCGACCTGCAGCGCCTCGCCGCCGACTTCGACAACTACCGCAAGCGGGTCACGCGCGACCAGCAGGCGATCGTGCTGCGGGCCAGCGCGGGCCTCGTCGAGCGCCTGCTGCCCGTGCTCGACGACCTCGAGCGCGCGCTCGACGCGGCCGAGCACCACGAGGAGGAGAAGGTGCTCGACGGCGTCCGCATGACCCGAGACGCGCTGGCCGGCGTCCTCGCCGCAGAGGGCCTGGAGGAGATCGAGGCGGTCGGCGCCTTCGATCCACACGCGCACGAGGCGCTGCTGGCCACGCCGGCCGACGGCGTCGAGAGCGGCACCGTGGTCGAGGTCGTCCAGCGCGGCTATCGGCTGGGCGACACGGTGCTGCGGCCCGCGCGCGTGATCGTCGCGGAGTAGGAGCGTCGTGGCCACGCAGATGCGCAACCCGTACGAGGTGCTCGGCGTCGCCAAGACTGCGACAGCCGACGAGATCAAGAAGGCGTACCGCAAGCTCGCCCGCGAGAACCACCCCGATCGCAATCCCGGCGACGCCGCCGCCGAGGAGCGCTTCAAGGAGGCGCAGGACGCCTACGACCTGCTCTCCGACGCCGAGAAGCGCGAGCGATACGACCGGTTCGGCGCGGCCGGCCCCGGCGGCTTCGGGCCGGGCGGCTTCCAGGACGTGCGCTTCGAGAACGTCGACCTCGGCGACCTCTCCGACCTCTTCGGCGGCGTCGGCTCGTTCTTCGGGCGTGGAGCCCGGCAGGCGCGCCCGCGCGCCCAGCGGGGCGCCGATCTCGAGTCTCGTGTCCGCATCGCCTTCGAGGAGGCCCTGCGCGGTGTCGAGGTGCGCGTGCCCGTCGAGACCGACACGGCCTGCCGCGCGTGCGGGGGCACCGGGGCTGAGCCGGGGACTGCGCCGCGCCAGTGCCCCGACTGCTCCGGCTCCGGGATCGTCTCGGACAACCAGGGGCTGTTCGCCCTCTCGCAGCCGTGCCCGCGCTGCCGCGGCAACGGGATGATCGTGGACACGCCGTGCAAGCGCTGCCGCGGCGCCGGACGCGAGCGGGTGACGAAGCGCTATCTGGTCAAGGTCCCCCCGGGTGCGCGCGACGGCACGCGCATCCGCCTGCGCGGCAAGGGCGAGCCTGGCGCCGCGGGCGGGACGGCCGGCGACCTGTGGGTGCGCGTCGAGGTGGAGCGCTCGCCGCTGTACGAGCGTCGCGGTGCGGATCTCGTGCTCGAGGTGCCGGTCACCTACCCGGAGGCCGTGCTCGGCGCCACGGTGGAGATCCCGACCCCGGACGGGCAGGTCGCGCTCAAGGTGCCCGCGGGGACCCAGAGCGGGCGGCTGCTACGCGTCAAGGGGCGCGGGGCCCCGAAGCTCAAGGGCGGCGGTCGCGGCGACCTGCTCGCGCGGGTGAAGGTGACCGTGCCCACGAAGCTGACGAAGGCCGAGAAGGAGGCGCTCGAGAGCTACGGCAAGGCGTTGCGCGAGCGGCCGCGCGAGGAGGTGTTCCGGACGTGAGACATCATGTGTCGGTCCGTCCTGCGTCGGTGGTCGCCACCGGCCGCGCCAACGGCGCTTTCAGGGATCCTCGATCTGCGGGGGCGGGAAAGCTCGAGAGCTCCGGTGTCGTCTCGCCTTGCGTCAGCGGCCGCGACCGGCCGCGTCAGCGGCCCTTCAGGGATTGTCGCGATCTGCGGGGGGACACGTGAGCGACACGAGGCCCCGGTACATGATCTCCGTCGCCGCGGAGCTCGTCGGCATGCACCCGCAGACCCTGCGCCTGTACGAGGCGAAGGGGCTCGTCGACCCGGCACGCACGCCGGGCGGCACGCGCCTCTACTCCGAGGCCGACCTCGACCGGCTGCGGCTGGTGCAGCGGCTGACCACGGAGCTCGGGCTCAATCACGCGGGCGTCGACCACGTGCTGCGCCTGGAGGACGAGCTGCGCCGGCTGCGCGCCCGCATGGAGGCGCTGGAGCGCGAGCTGCGCGAGGAGATCCGCCGGACGCACCGGCAGTACCGCCGCGAGATCGTCGTCTACCGGCCGCCGCAACCGCCGGCGGCGAGGAGCTGAGCAGCCCTTGTAACTGATCGTTACGAGGCAGTGAAAGCGAGGAATCACCGGACATGGACTTCAACAGGCTGACGATCAAGAGCGGGGAGGCGGTCGCGGGCGCGCAGGAGCTGGCGCGGCGGCTCGGCAACCCGGAGCTGACCGCAGATCACCTCGCGGTGGCGCTGCTCGAGCAGGAGCTGCCGCGGACGCTGCTGCAGCGTGCCGGCGCGGATCCCGCCTCGCTCCGTGCCGAGGCGGAGGCCCGGCTCGGTCAGCAGCCGTCGGTCTCGGGCGGCGCCGCGCAGCCCCAGGCGGGACCGTCGTTCCGGCGCGTGCTCGACCGGGCGTTCGAGGAGATGCGCGCGCTCGACGACGAGTTCGTCTCCGTCGAGCACTTGCTGCTCGCGCTCGGGCTCGTCGACCGCGACGCGCTGCTCGCGGCGCTGAAGGACGTCCGCGGCGGCCAGCGGGTCACGTCGCAGGACCCCGAGGGCTCCTACCAGGCGCTCGAGAAGTACGGTCGCGACCTGACCGCGCTCGCCGAGCAGGGGAAGCTCGACCCCGTGATCGGCCGCGACGAGGAGATCCGGCGTGTAATCCAGGTGCTCTCGCGCCGCACGAAGAACAACCCGGTGCTGATCGGCGAGCCGGGCGTGGGCAAGACCGCGATCGCGGAAGGCCTCGCGCAGCGCATCGTCGCGGGCGACGTCCCTGAGGGGCTGAAGGGCAAGCGCGTGTGGGCGCTGGATGTCGGCGCGCTCGTCGCGGGCTCGAAGTACCGGGGCGAGTTCGAGGAGCGGCTGAAGGCCGTGCTCGCCGAGATCACGGCGTCGGAGGGCGAGATCGTGCTCTTCATCGACGAGCTGCACACGATCGTCGGCGCGGGTGCGGCGGAGGGCGCCGTGTCGGCCGGGAACCTGCTCAAGCCGATGCTCGCCCGGGGCGAGCTGCGCGCCGTCGGGGCGACCACGCTGGACGAGTACCGGAAGCACATCGAGAAGGACGCCGCGCTGGAGCGCCGCTTCCAGCCGGTGCTCGTGGGGGAGCCGTCCGCGGCGGACACGATCGCCATTCTCCGCGGGCTCAAGGAGCGCTACGAGGCACACCACGGCGTGCGCATCCGCGACGCGGCGCTCGTCGCCGCCTCGCTCCTCTCCGAGCGCTACATCTCGGACCGCTTCCTCCCCGACAAGGCGATCGACCTCGTCGACGAGGCGGCGAGCCGGGTGCGCGTGCAGATCGACTCGATGCCGGAAGAGCTCGATCAGCTCGAGCGGAAGCGCGTG
>JAOUEK010000500.1 GCA_029858755.1 Thermoleophilia bacterium | reverse complement strand
CACCCCCGCAGTCGCCATCGCCAGCAACACGCCCGAGCCGACGCCCCCCAGCAACCGCACCAGCGCCCGCTCACGCACCACCCCGTCCCACAACGGCTCCAACGCAGCCGCCACACCCAGGCCCGGCGCATCACGCCGCTCCACCGGCACCAACACCCCCACCGCCAACGCAGCCGCAGCCACCACGAACAACCCCACCGCTGCGCTCCGCGGCACGTCGAACACGCCCTCCGGCCACGCCGGCACCACCTCCACCGCAACCACGTGCACCACCGCCGCACCCACGAACACCAGCCCCGACACCGAGAACCGCGGCACACCAAGCCTCCACCCAAGCCCCGCCAAAGCCACCGCCTCGACCGCCCACACGATGGTGAGCGAGCGA
Organism: Thermoleophilia bacterium; assembly: GCA_029858755.1. Taxonomy (GTDB): domain Bacteria; phylum Actinomycetota; class Thermoleophilia; order Gaiellales; family Gaiellaceae; genus Gaiella. The sequence goes on along the minus strand of JAOUEK010000500.1, from coordinate 1,883 downwards.
CCCGTGAGCATCAGAGCGACAGCGATGCCACCGAGCAGCAGCGCCTCGGCGCCGACGGTCCAACCGAGGTCGCGCCACGACGCGACCCTGCCCAGGCCGAGCGCCACGACCAGGAACACCGCGGCGAGGGCGAGGAGCACGAGGCCGGCGGACCGCTCGTCGGTGAGGACGGCGAGCGGCGACCACAGCGCGACGGCACCAGCCGGAAGGGCGAACGCCGACGCCACCTCGTTCAGCCCCTCGTCGGACCCGGCCTGCCACGCCGCCGCGGCGGCCAGCAGGAGCAGGGAGGCGGCAGAGGACACCGCGACCGTGCCGGCGTCGTCGGCCGCGGCCGACGCCGTCAACCAGGCGACCTGCGCGACGGCGACGGCGGCGACCGCCCCGTCCAGCCAGGCCCACCGGCGGGGAGACGCCACGGCCACCGTGGCGCCGAACACGACGAGGGCGAACGCGGTTCCCTCCCAGCTGATGCCGTGGTCCAGGGCGACGAGCCCTGGCGCAGCCGCGGCGCCGAGCAGCGAGAGCCCGGCCAGGAGCTGGGACGACCAGGAGACTGCGATCCAGCCGCCGACGCTCGCGATCGCGGTCGCACAGAGGAGGGCTCCCCACGTCGGCAGGTAGCCGTAGAGCACGGTGGCGGCGGCCAAGGTCGCGTACGCACCCGCGACGCCCGCACCGACGGCACCGAGGGAGGCGTAGAGCCTGCCGTAGCGGAGTCTCAGCGCGACCCCGGAGAGCAGAACGGCGAGGGACGCAGTGGCGCCGAGCGCCACCCGCTCCTCGGGCCCGACCCAGCCCCGGTTCGCTGCGAGGATGAAGAAGAAGACGACGCCGAGGAGCGTGACGATGCCGCCGACGAGCGCGAACAGGCGGGCTCCGGTGAGCTCGGCACGCACCCAGGCTGCGACGCGAGCGCTGAGCGGTGGCCCGAGCGGCTCCCGCGGTGCAGGCGGGACGGGTGCCGGGGGGGCAGGCGCGACGCGCGCTGGCCGTGGCACGGGCTCCGGCCGGGCCTCGGGCTCGGGTGGCGGCGCAACGGCCGCGGGCGCGGGCTCGACGGGAGCCGTGATCGCCGACCGCACGCCGGCGATTCGCAGCCCGAGCTCGTGCGCCCTGTCTCGATCGACACCCACCGCTGAGCGAGCAGCCACCTGGGCGAACGCCGCGAGCTCGTCCAGCGCGCCCAGGTCCCTTGCGGCGAGGGCGCCCTCGAGCGCCTCGACGGCGAGATCGATCGCCGCGACCCGCTCGCCGCGCTCGAGCGCCCTCCAGGCACGGTGCAGGACGGGGACCGGCGCAGTGACGGTGAGCGCCAGCTGAGGCTCCGCTTCCGACCTTGCCTCGAGCCGCTCCGTACCGGGCACGGCCGCCAGCGCCTTGAGCTCCTCGAGCTCGCGCTGCACCTCGCCCAGACGTCGCTCGAGCTCTTCGATGCGGCTGGAGATCTCGACGTCGGCCACGCATGGACCTCCGCGAACGCGGGGCAGCCAGCCCCTCTACTCGCCCATCATGACAACTGCGTCACGCGGCGGCGTCGGGGAAGACACTGACGCCGGGACGGCGTTCCACCCGCTCCTCGAGGTGGGAGACGCGTACCGCTCGCGCGGGGACAGTCCCCGTGGGGACTGTCCCCGCGTCGCTCCGATGCGTGCCCGATCAGCCCTCGATGTCGGGCTTGGCGTTCCCGAGCGCGATCTTGCGCGGCTTCGCCTCCTCGGGCTTCGGCACGCGGATCTCGAGCACGCCGTCCTCGTACGAGGCGGCGATCTTCGACTCGTCTGCACCCTGCGGCAGCCCGACGGCACGCGAGAACGTCCCGTACCGACGCTCGAAGCGGTAGAAGCGGTCGCCCGACTCCTCGGCGACCTTCTCGCGCTGCG
>JAOUEK010000499.1 GCA_029858755.1 Thermoleophilia bacterium | reverse complement strand
CGAGCTGGTAGTTGACGCGGTCGACGGTGCCCCCGGTCTTCACGATCACCGGAAGGAGGTCCCGCTCGGTGCCGTTGATCAACGACGAGACGCGCCCGAAGAGCTGGCCGAGCTTGACGAGCATGAACAGCGAGCCGATGCCGAGCGCGATCAGGAACACGGCCAGGCCCCAGTAGGCCACGTCCCCGCCGGTGACGCCGAGAGGGGTCATGCTGGGATCCTATCGCGCTGCGGCCGTGATCACCCCGGCACCGACGATCGCGTCGCCGACGTAGAGCGCCGCGACCTGTCCCGCGGCCACCGCCTCGACAGGCCGCCCCAGGTGCAGGCGGAAGCCGGCCGGGGTCTCCTCCACGCGTGCGCCGATCGCGGGAGAGCGGTAGCGCAGCTTCGCCTCGACGACCTCCGCCCGCACGTACAGGCGACCGGTCGCGTCGACGGTGCTCACCGCGAGCGCGCGCCGGGGGCCCACGACCAGCGTCGCCGTCGCCGGCTCGACCGCGAGCGCGTACAGGGGCTCGCCGGAGGCGACGCCGATTCCGCGCCGCTGGCCCGGGGTGAAGCCCCAGATGCCCCGGTGCCAACCGAGCTGCCGCCCGTGCTCGTCGACGATCGGGCCGGCCGCGTCGGGCACGCCGTGGCGGCGGAGGAAGGCGCGGTAGTCGTCGCCGGCGAGGAAGCACGCCTCCTGGCTCTCGGGTCGGTCGGCCGCCGCGAGGCCGGCCCGAGCGGCCTCCGCCCGAGTGTCGGTCTTGGCCTGGCCGCCGAGGGGGAAGGCGACCCGCTCGAGCAGCTCCGGGTCGACGGTGGCGAGCATGTAGGACTGGTCCTTCTCCGGGTCGGCGCCGCGGGCCACGAGCCGCACCCCGCCCCGCTCGACGACCCGTGCGTAGTGGCCCGTCCAGAGGGCCGTGGCGCCGGCCCGCTCGGCGAAGTCGACGAGCGCGTGGAGCCGGAACGAGCCGTTGCAGCGCGCGCACGGGTTCGGCGTGACCCCGCTCGCGTACCCCTCCACGAAGGGGCGCACGACGGCCTCCCGGAACCCCTCGCGGAGGTCGAGTGTCACGTGGGGCAGACCCAGTGCATGACACGCCTCGCGCGCCTGGATCACGGCGTCGGGGGAGCAGCAGGCGCGGCGGCCGTCGGGCCCCGCCGGATCCTGCCACAGTCGCAGCGTGACCCCCACGGCGTGCGGCGCGGCCCGGGTCAGAGCCACCGCGCTGTCCACCCCGCCGCTCATCGCCACGGCGACGCGGCGCGGATCGGGCGCGGCCGTGAACACGCGGGAGATCGCGTCGGCGACCGCGTCGGCGGCGAGCGCCTCGCCCGGCACTGCCGCTGCCTCGAGCAGCGTGAGCCCGGTGAGGGGCCGCGCCATCCCCGGCGCCTCCGCCTCCACGACGCGGTCGCCGTCGATCACGAGGCGCGCGACGGCGTACGCCTCGCCACGGGCGGAGTCGCCGATCACCTCGAGCGGGGCCATCGGCGGAGGGTAGCGGCGGGCTCCTACCGGGTCACGTCGTCGGCGAGCAGCTCGAGCCGGTTGCCCCAGGGGTCGTGGACGTGGCAGCGGCTGCGCCCTGCGATCTCTGCGGGGTCGGCCCACTCGACGGCCACACCCGCCGCCTCGAGGCGCTCGGCCAGTGCCCGCAACGCCGTCGTCGACGCGACCCGGATGCCGGGATGCGCCTTCGTCGCCGGTGAGAAGGAGTCGGCGACGCCGACGTGCAGCTCGTGAGCGCCGAGCCGGAACCAGCACCCTCCACGGGACGCCAGGCGCGGAGGCTGCTCGAGCTCCGTCAGCCCGAGCAGCCCGGAGTAGAAGCGCCGTGCGTCCGCCTCGCACCCTGGCGGCGCGGCGACCTGGACGTGATCGAGCCCGAGCACCACGCTCACGGCTCCAGTCTGCCGCCCGCGGCGGCCGACGGGCTACCTGCGCGGGTGCTGGGCCTTCCAGCGGCGCGCGCGGGCGTCGAGCGTCTCCATCGTCGCGCGCTTGCGCTCGGCGTACACGTCTCGGGTCGGGGCGCTTTCGGCGGCGCGGCGCTTGGCGCGGGCGTAGGACGAGGCCTCGTCCGGATGCGCGCGCAGGTAGTCGCGAAAGGCGATCGCGCCCTTCCACTCGTGCCCGCCCGCCGCGACCACCCACACGTCGATCGGGGGTTGCGCGTCGCGACGCAGGTGGATCCCCGCCCAGCCGATCGCCTCCGTCGCCTCCACGGGACGGTAGCCGAGCCGCTCCATGGCCGAGCCGACCGCGTCCGCGTAGTCGTCGGC
>JAOUEK010000498.1 GCA_029858755.1 Thermoleophilia bacterium | reverse complement strand
GAGGACGGCCCGCTGAGATGCTGTTGTGGAGGCGAGAAGATGAACGACCTCAGCGCTGCGCGGCCATGGCTGCGCTCCTATGGGCACGTCCCGGAGAGCTTGGACTATCCGCGGGTGACGGTGGACGACGCCGTCCTGGGAGCGGCGCGGCGCGTCCCGGACCGGCCGGCGTACGACTTCCTGGGGACGACGGCGACCTACCGTGAGCTCGGCGAGGCGATCGAGCGCTGCGCCGGGGCTCTCGTGGCGCTCGGCCTGCGACCCGGCGACCGCATCACCATCTCCATGCCCACGAGCCCGCAGGGCGTGATCGCGTTCTACGGCGCGATGCGCGCCGGAGCGGTGCCGTCGATGATCCACCCGCTCTCGACCGCGGCAGAGATCGCGTCGTACCTCACGCTGTCGCGGTCGCGGATGGCGCTCACGCTCGACGCCTTCTACCGGCCGTTCGCGGAGGTCCGCGACCGGACTCCCCTCGAGACGCTGGTGCTCTGCCGCATCACGGATGGCCTCCCCTGGCCGAAGCGAGTCGCGTTCCGGCTCACGAAAGGTCGCAAGATCCCGCCCGTCCCGAAAGGCGCGCGCGTGCAGTGGTGGTCGGAGCTGATGTCCACGAGCCACCCGGCCGCGCCGCGCTCCGAGGCACAACCGGGTGACCTCGCCACGATCCTCTACTCCGGCGGCACGACGGGTACGCCGAAGGGGATCATGCTCTCGCACGCCAACGTCGTCAGCGAAGGCACGATGGTCACGTCGTGGGTGAGCCTGACGGAGCGCGACGTCGTGCTCGCGGCACTCCCCATCTTCCACGGCTTCGGGCTCGCCGCGCTCGTCAATGCGCCCCTCATGATCGGAGCGAGGGTGGTGATGGTCCCGGTGTTCGACCCGAAGCTGATCGCGCGGGAGATCCGGAAGGCCCACCCGACGCTCGTCGCCGGCGTTCCCACCCTGTACGACAGCCTGGCGCGCAGTCCCGAGCTGCGAAAGGCCGACCTGTCCTCCCTCCGTGCCGCGTTCTCCGGTGCCGACTCCCTCCCTCGCCCGGTGAAGGAGCGGTTCGAGGCGCTGGTCGCCGAGCGTGGCGGGCGGGTGGCGCTCGTCGAGGGGTACGGGCTCACCGAGTCGGTCACGGCCGTGATGTGCATGCCGCTCGACGACTACCGCGAGGGATCGATCGGCGTGCCGCTCCCCGGCATGCTGGCCGGGATCTTCCGCCCCGGCACCGGCGAGGAGCTGCCGGTCGGCGAGGAGGGCGAGATCTGCGTCGCCGGGCCCGCTGTGATGATGGGCTACCTCGACAACCCGGAGGCGACGGCCGAGACCGTGCGGGTGCACGCGGACGGCCTCCGGTGGCTGCACACCGGCGACATCGGGCGCTGCGACGCGGACGGGTTCTTCACCTTCCGCACGCGCCTGAAGCGGATGATCAAGTCCTCGGGCTTCAACGTCTATCCGAGCGAGGTCGAGGCCGTGCTGCGCGAGCACCCTGCGGTCGAGGACGCCTGCGTCGTCGGCGTCCCGGACGAGGCCCAGGGAGAGCGGGTCAAGGCCTTCGTCGTCCTCGTCGCCGAGGCGGCGGCGAGCGACCAGCTCGGCACGGAGCTGATCGAGCACTGCCGCCGCACGTTGATCAAGTGGTCGTGCCCGCGCGAGGTGGAGATCCGGGACGAGCTGCCGCTGACGAAGGTGGGAAAGGTCGACTACGTGGCGCTCGAGCGCGAGGCAGCCGGTTCGGTCGGCTGACTCCCGAGCGTCGCCTCCAGCTCCCGGATCGCGTGCCACAAGCGTCCCGTGGCGACCTCGGCCGGGTCGGCGCCGCCGGCGTCTGCTTCGGCGTCGTCGAGCGGGATCGGGTCCCCGAACGCGATCTCCCACCGTGCGAGACGGCGGACGCCGTCGGTCCCGCGGAGCGCGACAGGGACGAGCGGCACGCCGGCGGCGAGCGCCGTGCGGGCCGCGCCCGTGTGCGGCTCGTGTGAACGACCACGCCTTCGTGCGCCCTCGGGCATGATCACGACGACGTGACCGGCGGCGGCTAGGCGCGCCGCGATCTCGACGCTGCTCTCCTCCCCGCCGCGTGAGGGGAACGCGCCGAGGAACCGCACGAGCGGTCCGAGGAAGCGCCGTCGGAACAGCTGCGGCTTCGCCATGTGGCGCAGCCAGCGCGAGGGCAGCGGATAGGCGAGCGCGACGACATCCCAGCCCGAGAGGTGGTTGGACGCGAGCACGAAGCCGCCGCTGGGGACGCGCTCACCCCCGCTGACGCGCGCCCGGAAGA
>JAOUEK010000497.1 GCA_029858755.1 Thermoleophilia bacterium | reverse complement strand
CGTCCTGGAGCGTCGCGCGGCGGGCCGAGTGCGCATGGACGTTGCCGGTGGCGACGGCATCGACGCCGAGATGCGCGGCCAGGTCGCAGAGCAGCGCATTGCGCCTCGCATCGCCGCGCGCGTAGGGGCGCTGCAGCTCGACGAGGAAGCGGTCCCGCCCAAAGGCCTCCGCGAGCCTGGCGGCAGCATTGGGGTCGCGCAGGCCGAGCCCGTCGCGCGCGCACCCGGTGAGGCAGACGAGCCCCTCGGAGAGCTCCGCCACCGTCTCCGGCTGGACGGACGGGGAGAGGAGCACCCGGTGCTCCTTCCCGGGCGGCCTCGTCCCCGCATGGGCTGCGGTGAGGATCCGGCACAGGTTCGCGTAGCCGCGGTCGCTCTCGCAGAGGAGCGTGACGTGGGAGCCGCCGGTGAGCGTCACCTCGGCGCCGGTGATCGGCCGCACCCCGAGCGCCTTCGCCGCGTGCGCGAACTCGAGCGAGCCGTACACCCCGTCGTGGTCGGTGAGCGCGAGCGCCTCGTAGCCCAGCTCCGCGGCACGCGCCGCGAGCTCCTCGGGGAGCGACGCTCCGTCCAGGAACGAGTACGCCGAGTGGCAGTGCAGCTCGACGTACGTCATGCTTCCGGCCCCGGCACGGCGCACGGCGGCTCGCCGTTCCCGGGACTTCCCGACCGATGACCCCGCGCGAGCGCTACGACGACATCGTCGACGCGATCACGGCGTGGCACCCGCACTGCCGGGCCTCGAAGGTGTTCGGCATGCCCTGCGTGAAGCGGGCCGGTCGTGTCGTCTTCGGGCTCTCGCGCACGGGGATGGTCTTCAAGCTCACCGACCCTGTCGTGCACACACGAGCGCTGGCCGTGCCCGGGGCGCACCTCTTCGACCCGTCCGGCCGCGGTGAGCCGTTCCGGCAGTGGGTCGTCGTCCCGCCGGAGCGCACAGACGAGTGGGAGGCGCTCGCCTACGAGGCCATGGCCCAGGATCACACGCCCCGGCCTGGCCCCTCGACGTAGGGCCGGCGCTTGCATCCCCGCCGGGCGTCGGAGAGCGAGGCGAGCGTCGCTCATCGCACTCGTACGAGCTGGTGCCTCATGCACGCTGGGTGAACCAGCACTGCCGCTCTCCGTCCCGGTACACGCACACGTTGCGGCCCGACTCGAGCACGACCTCGAAGTAGCGGCGGTTCACCGGCTCGTCCGTCCACCAGCGATCGACGACCCGCCACTCCTCGCGAACGAGCACGACCGCCTCGCGGTCGACGAGGCGCGGCGCCCCGCTCACCCCGGCCTCCACGAGCGCGGGACGCGGCGGGTTGAGCCGACCCGCTACTCGTCCCGTCGAACGACGAGCGCCCGTGCCTCGGGCAGCCGCAGTGCCATCACCTCCCGCCGTGGGCTCCCGGGCGAATGCATCGCTCTCCGGCGACGTTGCCGACTCGTCTCCATCGACCCACGTCATTCGTCCCGCGGGACGACGAGCGCCCGTGCCTCGGGTAGCCGCGACCACGGTGCCACCTCCACCACGGCGCAGACCGATCCGGAGCCCACCCCCGCGCTCACCTGACGGAGCCCCTCGCGCAGCCGCAGGCCGAGCTCCTCGCCCTCGGGGGCGACCAGCGCGAGCTGCTGCCCGGTGTGCTCCGTGAGCTCGACCGCCTCCAGCCGCAGCTCGACCACCGGCTCGGGGATCTCCGCGAGCTTCGGCCCGAGCGCGGCTCGTAGGCGGCCCGGCTCGGCCGATGCCTCCCGCAGCGTCACCGTGCGCCGCCAGGAGCCGCCGTCGACCAGTTGTGCCCCGACGGCGAGCTTCCGGAACGGCCGCCCGGCCCGCTCCGGGCGGGCGAGCAACCGCTCCAGCAGGGCGGCGAACGCCCGCCGCAACGTCAACTCGTTCGCGACCGCCTCGGGGAAGGAGAGCGCCTCGGCCAGCTCTGCCGCGGGAGATCGCCCGTGCACACGGCGGCGCTCCCCGCCGTGCGCAAGGCTCCACGCCCGCTTCCCCTCCGGCCCCAGCCGCTCCGCGACAGCGCCTCCCGGGAGCCGGGCGAGCTCGCCCAGCCGCCGGACGCCGAGCCCTTCCAGCTCGGCGTAGCGCTCCCGCTCGAGCGGCAGCAGCGTGAGGGGGAGCGGCTCGAGGAACGCCTGCTCCTCCTTCCCCTCGACGATCACCACCTGGCCGGGACGCGCCACGCTCGCCGCGGCGAGCGCGACGAAGCGCCGCCCCCCCGCGCCGGCGCGGGGGTCCCAGGCAGGACCGACGGAGGCGAGCGCGCGCGTCAGCACCGCCT
>JAOUEK010000496.1 GCA_029858755.1 Thermoleophilia bacterium | reverse complement strand
GATGACAAGCAGCATGCAGGCTGGCAGGCAGGCAGGAAGGGTCGGTTGCGCTACCTCGGCGGGGAGGGCAGCGCCGGCACCTTCTACGCCATTAGTCTCCTCGTCCCCGAGAGGGACCGCGGAGTCATCGTGATCGCCAACGCTGGCGGCAACGTCGCCCGCAAGGCGACACTCGCCGTCGCGCTCCGCATATTCGACTGAGCCAACCCGTACGAGGCAACGGGATCAGCGCTCGACGCCGGGGCCTCGCCCCAGGTTCAAGCCGGGGCGACTCCGGCTCCGGTCGGGGGCGACGATGCGGAGCACCGATGCAGAGCGGTTTCCGGCCGGTTCGGTGAGCCGCGTTTGCCCGGGCGCGGGGAGCGTCCTTTCCGTCGACCAGGAGGTCATGCGGGAGCCAGGTGCGTCGGCAAAGACGGAGACGGGAGCGACGGGACTCGAACCCGCGACCTCCGGCGTGACAGGCCGGCGTTCTAACCAACTGAACTACGCCCCCGGGAGCCGACGGATTGTAGCGGCAGGCACTGCGGCGGGGTCCGCGTACGCTTCACCGGGTGACCCTGCTCGACGTCGGCGTGCTCGCGCTGATCGCGTTGCTCGCTCTCGGGGGCTTCCGGCGCGGCCTCGTCACGGGGGTGCTGTCCCTCACCGGCCTCATCGGTGGCGCGCTCCTCGGGGCCAGAGTGGCACCCTCCATCGTCGGCGAGTCATCGACTCGGTGGGCTGCGCTCGTGTCACTCGTCGGCGCGCTGCTGGTGGCCGGGCTGGGGCAGGCCGCCGGGGTGTTCGCAGGGCGCTCGCTGCGGCTGGCGCTGGGCATCGGCCCGCTGCGGGCGCTCGACAACGTCGGTGGGCTCGTGCTCGGCGCGATCACCGGGCTCGCCGCCGCCTGGGCGATCGGTGCCACGCTCCTCTACCTGCCCGGCGACACAGGGCTGCGCCGGCAGGCGCAGGACTCCGCGATCCTCTCCACGCTCCACGGCGAGCTGCCGCCGGCGCGGCTGATCGACACGCTCGCCCGCATCGACCCGTTCGCCGCGCTCGCCGGCCCCGCCGCCAACGTCGACCCGCCGGACCCGGCGATCGTCCACGACCCGGACGTCATGCTGGCCGCGCGGAGCGTCGTCCGGATCACCGGCTTCGCCTGTGGGCTCGGCATCGAGGGCTCCGGCTGGATCGTCGCGCCCGGGTTCGTCGTCACGAACGCGCACGTCGTCGCGGGGATGGAGCAGCCGCGGGTCGACCGCGCCGACGGCCGAGGAGTCGAGGCGCAGGTCGTCTCGTTCGACCAGCGCGCCGACGTTGCGATCCTGCGGGTGCCCTCGCTCGCGGGAGCGCCGCTCCGGGTCACCACCCCTGACGCCGGCACCGCCGGTGCGCTGCTCGGCTACCCGGGCAACGGCCCGTTTCGTGCCACGCCCGTGCGCGTCGGCCGCACGCTCGAGCTGATCGGGCGCGACGTGTACGGCAGCTTCCCGGTCTCCCGGCCCGTGACGCTGATCCGCGGGGAGATCCGGTCTGGCAACTCGGGCGGGCCGGTCGTGGACGCCGACGGTCGCGTCCTGACCACGGTCTTCGGCGGTCGCGAGCAGAGCGACCCCGCCGGCGGGTACGGCGTGCCGACGCAGAAGACGCTCGACGCCCTCGCCGCCGCCGCCGACCCCATCGAGAGCGACTGCCTGCGGCGCTGAGCGCTACGCGAGGAGCTCGAGCGCGCCCTCGGGCCGCTTGAACGGGGGGATCACGTAGATCCCCGCGGCCCGCTCCCTCGCACCTGCGACGAGCTCCTTCGCGTGCCCGAGGCCGACGGCCGGAGCCTCTGCGCCGGCGGCCGCGAGTGCCTGGAGGACGCGGTCGGGGACGACGATCCCCGGCACCTCGTTGTGCAGGCGCAGGGCCATCGCGTGGCTGCGGAGCGGCCAGACGCCGACGAGCAGCGGGATCGGCGCGGCGCCGCCCAGGCGCTCCACGAAGCGGTCGAGCTGGTCGAGGTCGAACAGCGCCTGGGTCATCGCGAAGCGCGCCCCGGCGTCGATCTTGCGGCGGAAGCGGTCGAGCTCCAGCTCGAGGTCGTCCGCGGACGGGTTGACGGCCACGCCGACGAAGAACGACGTGGGCGCGTCGATCGCCTTGCCGACGTAGTCCTCCCCCTCGTTCAGCCGGGAGAGGAGCTGGACGAGCCCGATCGAGTCCACCTCGTACACCCCGCGCGAACCGGGGTAATCGCCGACGTGCGGTGGGTCGCCGGTGACCGCGAGGATGTTCCGCACCCCCTCGGCATGCGCG
>JAOUEK010000495.1 GCA_029858755.1 Thermoleophilia bacterium | reverse complement strand
TCGCGATCACCACCATGATCGCGCGCGGGCGAAAGCGGACGAGGCGCTCTTCGGTCACGGCGCCGAGGATATGGAGCCGCCAGGACGGCCTCGAAGGCGCTACGAGGGGCGCACGACGAGCGGCGCGCAGGGCCTGCCGGTCGCGTCGACGACACGGCCTCCGGCCGCCGTCTTCGGCGTCACGGTGAGACGCGCAGCGGTCACCTCGACCTCCGCGTACCCGTACGTGTCGGTCGCCGCACAGGTGAGGCCGAGCCCGCTCGGCGGCGGCGGCTTGAAGAAGAGGCCGGTGACGAGCGCACCGGCGCCCGGCGCACCCAGGAACCCGTCGATCTCCTTGCCGTAGGTGTTCGTGGCCACCGGCCCCGTCACCACCTCGAAGATGCCGGTGCCCACCGGCCCCCCGGGCTCGAGCGTCGACCTGCGGATCTCGCCGATCAGGTGCGCGTGCGTGTCGGTGGTGAGCACGACCACGCCCTGGAGGCCCTCGAGCACGTCGAGGATCCTCGTCCGCGCCGCCGCGTAGCCCTCCCAGCGGTCGTACGGGAGCGCGTACATCTGCAGCAGCGGCACCTCGTTCACGATCACCTTGAACGTCGCCGTCGACGCGCGCACCGCCTTCACGAAAGCCGCTTCCTGCGCGGCGCCGAGCATCGTCCGCTCCGGGTCGTCGATGGTGTCGAGGCACGCCTGCGGGACCGGCTTCGCCAGGTCGGGCGCGATCGCGCCGAACCCCGCGCGAACGGCGGCGGGAGCAGTCGGCGCGAGGTCGTTGCCGCATGGGGCGGTCGCCTTGGCGCTGCGGAACGAGCGCTCGTCGAGGAAGAACAGCTCGAGGAGGCGACCCCAGCGGAAGGTGCGGTAGAGACCCGTGGTGGGGGAGTAGCGCACCGGGGCGTAGTCGCTGAACGCCTTCACCCCCGCGCGGTAGATCGCGTCGCCGTGCTCCGCGCGGGAGAAGTCGTTGACGAACTCGTGGTCGTCCCAGTGGCTGTAGAGGCCGGCGGCCGCCCGCAGCTGCCGCAGCGCGGGAAGCGCGAGCCCGAGGCGGTACTTCTCCCACTTCGCCGGGATCGTGCGCGCGACCGCTGCGCCGCCGACTTCCGAGTCGGAGTAGATCGTGTCACCGAGGTTGATGTTGAAGTCGTTGCGCTCCCGCGCCATCCGCCCGTACGTCTCGTAGCGGTTGTAGGCCGGCCGGCCGTTCGCACCGGGTGTGGCGTCGGCGTCCCCCGAGACGGCGAAGCGGACCCGCGCGGCCGTCGTCGGCCCGGGGGCGGTGACGAACGTGCCGACGGGGCTCACCGACGTGCCCTGACGGAAGCGGTACCAGTAGCGGGTGCCCGGCTTCAGGGCCGCCACGGGGACGCGCACGGTGCGGTCGTCGGCGGCACGGGCGCGCGCCTGCCTCACGATTGGGAGCCCGCGGAATCGCGCGTTCGCCGAGAGCTCGAGACGGAGCGCACCGGTGCGGGGCGCCCGTGTCCAGAGCAGCGCCTCGGTGGGCCCGACCTCGCCCGCGGCGACACCCTCCGCGAACCCCGGTGCAGCGCCGGGAGCGAGCCCGGAGAGAGCTCCGCCGGCGGCGGCCGAGAGGGCCAGGACGACGACGACGACCCTGAGCATCGCCGCCAGGGTACTACGGTCCTCGCGGCGAGGCGTCGAGCTGCTCCTGCTCTCCCAGGAAGCGCAGGAACCAGAGCCCGAAGACGACGAAGAAGACGAGGGCCTGCTCGGTCGCCATGGTGATGCCTCCGAGCTGCTGGTCGGCGAGGCGGTCGATCCCCCAGAGGCGCTCGGGGGCGTCGGCGTAGGCGTCGTAGATCGGCTCGGGCACGAGTGCGACCACGAGCCCGAGCGGGGCCGAGGCCACGAACGCGGCGAGCAGGTACGCGGCGCGGCCGCCGGTGCTCACGCGATGCGGCTCCTCCTGCCAGACACACCACCACATGGCGAGGCCCGTGACGAGGTAGGTGAGGTGCTCGAGCGCGAGCAACGCACCGCGATCGCGGAGCGCCGCGTCGTAGAGGACGGGCACGTGCCAGAGGGCGTACGCGCCGACCCAGGTGGGGAGCGCGACGAGTGGGTGGGTGGCGACGCGGATCGGGCGGAGCGCGCCCAGGCGAGCCCCGAGCGCCGGCGGGATCCCCAGCACGAGCAGGAGCGGCGCCCACTCCGCCAGCACCACGTTCTGCAGCAGGTGCAGCCAGAGCAGGTACTCGACGGCGACGGTGTCCCACGGAGTGACGAAGACCGCCACGATCAGGGCGCAGCCGGCGAGAAAGGA
>JAOUEK010000040.1 GCA_029858755.1 Thermoleophilia bacterium | reverse complement strand
TGTTCGAGCTCGGCCGCGTCGCGTTCGAGGTGTCGATGGTGCCGTTGCTCATGTGCCTCGTGCTGCTCGGCGTCGAGCGCGCGAGTCGGTTCGACCGCTGGAGCCCGGTCACCGCGCTGCCCGTGTCCGCCGCGCTCGGCGTGCTCACGTACGCCTACGCGGGGGGGCGGGCGCTCGCCCCGCTGCTCGCGGGCGCCCTGGTCGTGATCCTCGGCAGGCGCCGCTGGCACTGGGTTCTCACAGCATGGCTCGGCTTCGCTGTCACCCAGATCCCGCTGCTCCTGTACCTGGGGGCTCACCCGGGGGCGCTCACTCGCCGGTTCGATGCTACGACGTTCGTCACCGACGACATGACACCAGGTGAGGTCGTGGGGCGAGGGATCGTCAACTACCTCCAGGATCTCCAGGTCTGGCACTACGTCACCTCGGGCGACGTCAAGCCGTACGTGCACACTCCCGGAACGGGAGCGCTGCTCGGGGCGTCCCTCGGCCTCTCGGTCGCCGGACTCGTGCTCGTACTCGCGCGCAAGCGTTCGGACCCCTTCTGGCGCTTCGCCGTCGTCGCTCTCGCCGTGTCGCCGATCCCGGCGGCGCTGACGATCGACCGCTTCCATGCGATCCGCCTGGTGTCGTTCGTGGTGATGCTCGTCGTGGTCGCCATTCCCGCAGTCGCGTTCCTGATCGACGCGGCGGCGCACGCCGTCTGGGCACGTGCCCTCGCCGCGGTCCTCGCCGTCGCCGGCACGGTGCAGTTCGCGCTCTTCGTCGACGACTTCACGACGAATGGGCCGCTCCGGACCATTCCCTTCGAGGCGGGGATCCCACAGGTGCTCGATCGGGCGTGGGCGGGCGGTGGCACCGTCTACATCGACTACGACGACCGCGCGCCGCAGGCCCTGGCGCGCTGGTACGCGCTTGTGCAGGGCATCGACCGGTCACGCGTCGTCCGACTCGCCGACGGCGGCGTGCCGCCGAGTGGTGCGATCGCCTTCGGCCGGGAGCAGGAATGCGACTACATCTGCGGACGGTTCCTCGAGTCGGGCGATTACTGGATCGCGCGCGTGATCGGCCCGCGCCCGGAGGAGTAGGGAGCCTCCGGGAATCATCCGTCTCCTGCCGTCCGACCGTCCGGCACGCGCTGCCCCGCACGCCGGCCGCGGGATGAGCGCATCGGGATCGGTGGAACCACGGATGTCGTGCGACCTGCCTCCGGGCGACGATCTGGGTGCTCGATTGTGTCCGCGGAAAGGGGGCAATTGGGTGAAGGAGCTGGTGCTCGTCGGCCGGGGCGGCGAGGGAGTCGTGCTCGCATCGCAGCTCCTGGCGGATACGTTCGCGCGCGCGGGGTTCTGGGTCCAGAGCTTCCCGGAGTTCAAGGCGGAGCGGCGCGGGGCGCCGATCTCTGCGTTCGTGCGCTGGGCCGACACGCCGATCCACCGCCGCTACAAGGTGCGCGACTGCGACGTGCTCGCCGTCGTCTCTCCCTCGCCCCCGTCGCCGCAGGCGCTGCGCACGGTGAAGCCGGGCGGACTGGTGATCCTCAATCGCGAGGGGCGCTTCCCGCACACCGGCCCGTTCGACATCGCGCGCGCGCCAGCATCGCGGATCGCGCGAGAGCACGACATCCTCTCCGCCGAAGGCCGGCCGATGGGCAACGTCGCCCTGCTCGGTGCGTGCGTGCGACTGCTCCTCCCCGACGGGCTCGACGTCCTGGAGGAAGCGATCTCGTTCCGGATGCGGGCGACCGCGGAGATGAACGTCGCCGCCGCGAGGGAGGGTTACGCGCGGTGCACGAGGCAGCGGGCGCGTACCGGTGACGCGCCGCTCGAGCTCGCGCCCGACACCGCGCGCGTCGGAGCGTGGAGCCCTCCCCTCTTCCCCGTGAGCACGATCGACTCGCTCGGCGTCCACACCGGCTCCTGGTCGCTCGAGCGTCCCGTGCTCACCGACCGGTGCACCGGCTGCGCCCTGTGCGCGCTCTTCTGCCCGGAGGGTGCGATCACGCGAGACGACGGCTCCATCGCCATCGACGACCTCTACTGCAAGGGCTGCGGCATCTGCGAGGTCGTCTGCCCCGTCCGCAACGCGATCAGGATGGAGGTGGTCGCCGCATGAGCGCGGTGCTCGCGCAGGGGCGCACGGTGCTGACGGCCAACGAAGCGGCCGCCCACGCGGTGATGCTCGCGCGGGCGCGCGCCATCGGCTGCTACCCGATCACGCCGCAGACGATCATCGTGGAGCGGCTCGCAGACCTCACCGCGGGACGGGACGACGTCGAGTTCACGAACCTCGAGAGCGAGCACGCGATGTTCGGCTACGTGATCGCTGCGGCGCGAGTCGGCGTCCGCACCTTCACGGCGACGTCGTCGCAGGGGTTGCTGTACGCGCACGAGCAGCTGCAACGCGCGTCCCGCGAGCGCGTGCCGCTGGTCGCCGTCAACGTCAACAGGTCGATCTTCGCCCCGTGGAGCATCGAGCCGGACCTCTCCGACAGCATGAGCCAGAGGGACACCGGCTGGATCCAGCTGTACTGCGCGTCGGCACAGGAGGTCCTGGACAGCGTCCTCTGCGCGTACCGGATCGCCGAGACGGTGCTGCTGCCGGTGATGGTGTGCGCCGAGGGCTTCCTGCTCTCGCACACCTCCGAGCTCGTCGACGTCCCCGGCCAGGACATGGTGGACGCGTTCCTGCCCGAGCTGCGCCCGCCGGAGGAGTGGGTGCTCGACCCCGAGCGGCCGCGGACCTTCTCGGCGCTGCCCGAGGCGAGGGACTACGACGCCTTCCAGCGGCGCGTCGCGGATGCGATGGACGACGCCGTGAGCCTGATCGAGGACGTGGCCTCGGAGTTCGGCTCGCGCTTCGGCCGCCACAAGGCCGGCGCCCTCGCGATCGCCGGCAACCCCGACGCGGACACGGCGCTCGTCACGATCGGGACGATCGGGGAGACGGCGCTCGAGCTGCTCGAGGAGGACGACGACCTCCTGCTCGTCCGCGTCCACGCGTACAGGCCGTTCCCGGCGGCGCAGCTCTCCGCCGCGCTGGCGCGGGCCTCGCACGTGGCGGTCGTCGACCGGGCGCCCGCGTTCGGCGCGTTCGGGCCGCTGGGGAGCGACGTGAGGTCGCTCGGCCCGGCGCACATCGGGGCCGCCACGAACGTCGTGTGCGGCCTGGGCGGGACGGAGGTGACGCCACGCACCCTGCGCTGGGTCCTGGAGACGGCACGCTCGGGCGGCGCGGACGGCGACGTCGCGCCGCTGTACGTGCCGGAGGGGGTGTGAGATGGCCGAGTGGCTGGAGGAGATCGTCGCGGAGGAGAAGCTGCTGCATCCAGGCCACGCCGCGTGCGCCGGCTGCGGCCCCGCGATCAACGTCCGGCACGTGCTCGACGGGCTCGCGGCGGCGAGGCCGGAGTCGAGGATCGTGCTGGTCGTCCCGGCCTCCTGCTGGACGATCATCGCCGGGATCTGGCCCGTGAACGCATTCGGCGTCTCCGTGCACCTGACGCCGTTCGCCTCCGCCGCGGCCGAGGCGTCCGGGATCAAGTCCGCATTGCGCCTGCGCGGCCAGGGGGACACGCAGGTCGTCGTCTGGGCCGGAGACGGCTCCACCTGCGACATCGGGCTCTCGGGCGTCTCGGCGGCCGCGGAGCGAGACGAGGACCTCGTCTACGTGCTCAACGACAACGAGGCGTACATGAACACGGGCGTGCAGAAGTCGGGCGCCACGCCGGAGGGCGCGTGGACGACGACGACGCCTGCGACCGCCCCGCGCGCGGGGCAGAAGAAGGACATCGCCCGCATCATGGCGGCGCACGGGATCCCGTACGTGGCCACGCTCGCCCCGGGCTCCGTGCCGATGCTCCGCGACTTCCGCGCGAAGGTGGCGAGAGCCGCCGAGGTGAGGGGCTTCCGCTTCCTGCACGTCCTCGGCGCCTGCCCGCCGGGTTGGAGGTACCCGACGGATCAGACCGTCGAGGTCACCCGGCTCGCCGTCGAGTCACGAGCCTTCCCCCTCGTCGCCTGCGACGACGGCGCGTGGAGGATCACGTACCGGCCGAAGCGGCCGGTGCCGGTGCGCGAGTACCTCGAGGCGCAGGGACGCTTCGGGCATCTCTCGCCCGACGACGTCGAGGCGTTCCAGTCCCACGTCGACGAGCGGTGGCGGCAGCTGGTGGCGCTGGAGGGTCAGACGAGCTGCAGCGAGACGCCGCCGTCGACGATCAGCGTCTGACCGGTGAGGAACGCTGCCTCGTCGCTCGCGAGGTAGAGGAACGCGGCGGCGATGTCCTCGGGCCGGCCGTTCCTGCCGACGGGCACCGCGCCGGCGAACGCCTCCAGCGCCGCCGGCCCGAGCGAGTTCACCGGGTCGCTCGACTGCGGCGTGACCACCACGCCCGGAGCGACCGCGTTGACCGTGATCCCGTCGCGCGCGAGGTCGAGGGCGAGCGTGCGGACGAGCCCGACGATGCCGGCCTTGGCGGAGGTGTAGTGGACGTGGTCGGGCCAGCCGTAGTGGGCGCCCGCGATCGAGCTCGTCGCGAGCAGCCGTCCCCCGCCGGCCGCGCGCATGTGCGGGATCGCCTCGCGGAAGCAGCGGAACACGCCGATCAGGTCGACGTCGAGCAGCCGGCGGAAGTCGTCGTCCGAGAGCTCGGCGCTCGGCACCCGGCGGGCGATGCCGGCGTTCGCGACCACGACGTCGAGCCCGCCGAGCTCGTCGAGCGCGACGCGTACGAGCCGCTCGACGTCTGCGGCGCGCGAGACGTCGACCTCGACCGCGACCGCCGTGCCGCCGGCGGCCGTGACGGCCTCCGCCACGGGGGTCACGTCGTGCGGGTCGCCGGGATACCAGCCCAGCACCACACGGGCGCCGGCCTCGGCGAACAGCCGGGCGGTCGCGGCGCCGATCCCCGACGCGGCGCCGGTGATGACCGCGACCCTGCCGTCGAGCCGGAACACGCCGTCATTCCATCACGGCGCGAGCGCGGCCGTGCGCCGGCTGCGGTCGGGGACGCGGCCACCGGCGCCGTCTCGCCGTCGAGGCCGGCGCCTCTGCCGCCCGGAGTCCCGGCTCTACCCGGCTGCCGCGCCGGCAAGCGCGCGTGCC
Source organism: Thermoleophilia bacterium (assembly GCA_029858755.1). Taxonomy (GTDB): domain Bacteria; phylum Actinomycetota; class Thermoleophilia; order Gaiellales; family Gaiellaceae; genus Gaiella. The sequence continues at coordinate 4,331 of JAOUEK010000040.1, read as the reverse complement.
GCGGTCGCCGAGACCGCGGCCGCCAGCGTCTCGGCCCACTCGGCTGCGCGGGCGAGCTCGCCGTCCTCGAGCGGCCCTCCGGTATCGAGCACGAAGAAGCTCTCGGCCGGGGCGACGAGCTCGAAGCCCCGACGGCCCAGGCGCTTGGCGATGCCCTTCGCCGCCGATCCGACCAGCAGCACCGACTTCTCGAGCCGAGTGTCGAACGCCGCCGCCGCGCAGCCCTCCGCCCGAGGCAGCTCCTGCAGCCAGCCGCGGACGCCCGGACCGGGCTCCCGCTCGCCGGTCTCCTTCGCCTGCTCGATCGCCGACCGACGACTCGTCGCCGACGACATCCCGTGCACGTGCGTGGGCGCGCCCACGACGAGCAGGTCGAGCCCCTCGAGGTAGTCGAGGTCGTCGGCCACGGACACCACCCGAGCCTCACCGTGCCGGGCGAGCTGGTCGGCGATCGCCTGCGCGACCTGCCGGGTGTTGCCGAACCACGACTCGCACACGACGACACTCCGCATCTCAACCTCCTTCTCGTTCTCCCATCCACTTTCCGACACCGGCCGACCGCGCGCGTCCGGGCCGACTCGGAAGCCGCCACGGGAAGTCCGCACATGACCAGGAGCCCGTCCGCCCCGGGCGTTGCGGGGCGAGCGCCGACCGCGTCGACGCGTCAGCCTCCGAACCAGCGGGAGCGGCGGCTCGCGCCGAACTGCTGCTTCTCGGCGACGAGGGCGGTGGATGGCTCGTGGAACGTCCCCGTCGGCACCGGGCCGGAGAGGAAGTCGGCGTCGAAGCGGCCGATGCGGCCGGAGCCGAACTCGATGTAGCAGGAGCCGAGCCCGTCGTAGCTCCCCGGCTGTGGCCCGCCCCGGACGGCCGCGACAACCGCCGCGGCGACGATGCGTGCCGCGCCTTCGGCGAACACGCCCGCCTTCGGCACCCCGACCGTGGCGACGTCTCCGACCGCGTACACGCCCGGGAACCACGTCTGGAGCGTCTCCGTGTCGACGGGGATGTAGTCGTCCTCGGCCATCCCGCTCGCCAGGACGACCTCGGGCGCGCGGTGCTTGGGCACGCCGAGGAAGAGGTCGTAGGCGAGCTCGTTGCCGTCGTCGAGCACGGCGACGCGGCGCGCCGGGTCGAGCGAGCTCACGCGTCGCCCCGGAACGAAGGCGATGTCGCGCTCGGCGAAGGCGGTGGTGAGCGCTCGCGACGTCTCCGGCGACGGCGGCACCGGGGTGCCGAAGGGGATCACGAACGAGATCTCACAGTCCTCACGGATCCCACGGGACACGAGGTGGTCGTGGAGCAGGAGCGCGGCCTCGCTCGGTGCCGGGGGGCATTTGAAGGGCGCGCCGCAGACGCCGATGATCACATGACCTCGCGTGAACGTGGGCAGCACCTCGGCCAGTCGCGCCGCGCCGGCGACGGAGTAGAACTCGTTGCCGCCCTCGGCGAGCCCGGGCGTCGCGTCGAGGTCGTAGTCGGCGCCGAGCGCGATCACGAGCGTGTCGGCCTCGTGGACGTCGTCGTCGGTCGTGACGCGCTTCGCCCCCGGGTCGATGGCGGTGACGGTCTGCCGGAGGAAGCGCAGACCCGGCTTCGCGAGCTCCCGGTACGGGAGCCGAACGGCCTCGGGGCTGGTGCGCCCGAACATCACGTCGAGCTTCGAGTAGCCGAAGACGAACGCGTCGCTCTTGTCGATCAGCGTCACGTCGATCTCGTCACCGAGCGTCTCGGACAACGTCGTCGCCAGCTCGAGGCCACCGAAGCCGGCCCCGAGGATGACGACCCTGTGGCGCATCGGCCGATCCTAGCCTCGCGCGAGGCAGCAGGACACTGCCGCCAGAGGCGGGCCGGTGCGTTCTCGCGGAGTTGCTCGGCCCGGAGGAGATCTCGGGGACCATGCCGCTAGTCTGTGCGACCCCGCCGCCGCGGCGTGGAGCCCGATCGCACGCGGCGTCCGCCACTCGAGGAGCCCCCAAACGAGTCTGCACCCCGAGCCGAGCGCATGAGCGCGGCGTCCGTCAGTGGCGCGGGCCTCCGCACCGCGGCCGCAGCCGCCGCGATCGGGCTCGGGGTCTTCGCGCTCTCGCAGGCCGTGCTCCCGGGAGAGGTGCCGTCGGTGACCGTCGCGCTGCTCGTCGGGCTCGCGCTCGGCTCGTTCCTCCCGGAGACGGGCGTGGCGGCGATGATCGTCCGGCGGCTGCTCCCGCTGGCGATCGTCCTCATCGGCCTCCAGGTGTCGCTGGGGCAGATCCGGGCGCTCGGGCTCGAGACGCTGGCTCTCGTCGTGGCCGGCCTCGGCGTCGGGCTCGTGGTCGCGCTCGGCGTCGCCCGTGCCGTCGGCGTGCCGCGGCGCCTCGGCACCCTGCTGGCACTCGGGACGGCCGTCTGCGGGAACACGGCGATCGTCTCCGCGGCGCCCATCATCCGCGCTCGACGCGAGGAGATCGCCTACGCGGTGGCCACGATCACGGCTTTCGGCACGGCCGCCGTGCTCGTCCTCCCGCCGCTGGGGCACCTGCTCGGGCTCGACGACACCCAGTTCGGGATCTGGGCCGGGGTCGGCGTCAACGACACCTCGCAGGTCGTGGCGACCGCGTTCGCCTTCTCCGACCCGGCGGGCCAGACGGCGACGATCGTCAAGCTCGTGCGCAACATGTTCCTCGGGGTCGTCCTCGTCGGCGTCTCGGTGCTCTCCCCCGACGCGCGCGACGCGGACGAGCCGCACCGGCGGGTGACGCCGAGGCTCCGCATCCCGTGGTTCGTGTGGGGGTTCCTGGCCGCGGCATCGCTCGGATCACTCGAGGCACTGCCGGGCAGCGTCGTGGACGCGTCCGAGCACGTGTCGAAGGCGCTCGTGTTGGTGGTGATGGCCGCCGTGGGGCTCTCCACCCGGCTCGGCGCGATGCGCGCGGTGGGAGCCCGCCCCTTCGTCGTCGGGCTCGTGGCGATGAGCTGCCTCTCCCTCGTCGCGCTCGCGGCGGTGCTCGCCGGCGTCGGCTCCTGACCGCGGCGACCAGCCGTGGATCAGCCGGCCGGCGCGGCGACGGGCAGCACCGTGTCGAGCGCGAGCGGCACGATTGCGCCGCGGTCGACGTCGACGAGGCCGTGGTCCGTGATCTTCAGCGACGGGATCACCGAGAGCGCGAGGAAGGCCAGCACCTGGAACGGCGAGGGCACGGTCGTGCCGAGGCCCCGCGCGGCCGCGGTCGTGGCGTTGCTCGCCTCGAGCACCTCCTCGAGCGGACGGTCGGAGAGCAGGCCGGCCACGGGGAGCGGAAGCTCGGCGCGGACGGACTGCTCGTCCGCGACGACGATGCCGCCGCCGAGCTCGCGCAGCCGGTTGACGACGAGCGCCATGGCGCCGTCGTCCACGCCCACGACCACGACGTTGTGCGCGTCGTGGGCGACCGTGGCGCCGAACGCGCCGTGCCGCAGCCCGAACCCGCGCACGAAGCCGAGGCCCGTGCGCCCTGTCTCGTGGTGCCGCTCGAGCACCGCGATCTTCACCAGGTCGCGGGCCGGGTCGGCGACGGCGAGCCCGTCCTCGACGAGCGGCTCGTCCTCGAGCGCCGCCGTCACGATCTCACCCGGGACGAGGCCGATCACCCGAGCCCGGCCCCCGCTCCAGGGCACGCGGAAGTCGGCGGCCGCGACCGGCCGCAGCCGGACCGTCCGCGTCACCCATGCGGGAACCTCGACGCGAGGCACGTCCTCGACCGGCGCGCCCGCCCGCAGCACGAGCTCCGGCACGAACGCCTCGAGATCGGGCAGGAACAGCACGTCGGCGCGGTACCCGGGGGCGATCGCGCCCAGCTGGTCGAGCCCGTGGTAGAGCGCAGGGCTCAGAGACGCCATCACCAGGGCGTCCTCGGGCGGGACGCCGAGGGCGACCGCGTCACGGACCATGGCGTTGACATGGCCGTCCTCGGCGATGTGCTCCGGCTCGCGGTCGTCGGTGCAGAACGCGATCCGTGACGGGCCGTACTCGCGGGCGAGCGGGATCAGCGCCTCGAGGTTCCGCGCGGCCGAGGCCTCGCGGATCAGCAGCCAGAGGCCCGCGCGGAGGCGCTCGCGGCCCTGCTCCAGCGTCGAGGCCTCGTGGTCCGAGCGGATGCGCGCGGCGGCATACGCGTTCAGCTCCCGCCCGGAGAGGCCCGGGGCGTGACCGTCGACGTGCGCGGCCAGCTCGAGCTTCGCGAGCTCGTCGGGGTCGCCCGAGACGACGCCCGGGAAGTTCATCATCTCCGCCACGCCGAGCACCCGATGGCGGTGCAGCAGCCCCTCCAGGTCCCCGATCGTCAGCCGGCGCCACGGCGACTCGAGTGACG
>JAOUEK010000494.1 GCA_029858755.1 Thermoleophilia bacterium | reverse complement strand
TGTGACGTCGACGCCGCTCGCCCACCAGTGGCACGAGTCGAGGCAGACGCCGAGCCGCTCGTGCCCGCCGAGCGCGTCCACCACCGCCGCGAGCTCGTCGACCGAGCGGCCGAGCGTGCCTCCGGCGCCGGCGCAGTTCTCGAGACACAGCCAGAGGTCGTCGGTCGTCAGCTCGAGCAGGCGGCGGAGCGGCGCCGCAACCCGCTCCAGCGCCGCGGCGAGGCCGGCACCGAGGTGTGAGCCGAGATGGAAGACGACTGCGTCGGCGCCGATCGCGGCCGCCGTACCCATCGTCGCCTGCAGCGCGGCGACGGACTTGGCGTGGATCTCCGGGTGTGGGCTCGCGAGGTTGACGAGGTAGACCGCGTGGCAGACCACGGCGCCGACCCCCGCCTCGACGCGACGCTCCCGAAAGCGGGCTGCCTCCTCGGGCGGGTGCTCCGTCGGACGCCACATGCGCGGGCTCTGCGTGAACACCTGGAGCGCGTCGCAGCCGAGCTCGTGCGCCCGGGAGACTGCGTTCGAGATCCCGCCCGATGAGGAGACGTGAGCGCCGTACAGCACGCGGCTAGGCTAGTCGCGCGATGAGCGTCCGCGTGCGCATGGCACCGAGCCCGACCGGGCTCCTCCACATCGGCGGCGTCCGCACGTTCCTCTTCAACTGGCTGTTCGCCCGCCGCTGGGACGGCGAGTGCCTGCTGCGGATCGAGAACACCGACACGTCACGGGAGGTCGAGGCCGCGGTCGACCAGATCGAGCGCTCGCTGCGCTGGCTCGGCATCGAGTGGGACGGCGAGACCCGGTTCCAGCTCGACAGCATGGAGCGCTGTGGCGAGGAGGCGCGGCGACTGGTCGCGGAGGGCGCAGCGTACGAGGACGACGGTGCGATCAGGTTGCGCATGCCCGACGAGGGCTCGATCGCGTGGGACGACGCCGTCAAGGGGCGGATCGAGTTCGACGCCCACGAGCTCGAGGACCCGGTGATCCTCCGCAGCGACGGCCGGCCGGTCTACAACTTCGCCTCGCCGGTCGACGACTGGCTGGACGGGATCACCCACGTGATCCGCGGCGACGACCACGTCTCCAACACGCCGAAGCAGATCGCGGTGCTGCGTGCGCTCGGCGCCGAACCCCCGGTGTACGCGCACGTGCCGAACGTCTTCGGGGAGGACGGGCGCAAGCTCTCGAAGCGGCACGGCGCGGTGTCGGTCGACGAGTTCCGCGCCCAGGGCTACGTCGCGCCCGCGTTGATGAACTTCCTCGCGCTGCTGGGCTGGGCGCCGGACGGCGAGACGACGATCATGTCGCGGGACGAGCTGGTGGAGCGCTTCTCGCTGGAGCGCGTGGGCCGCAGCCCCGCCACCTTCGACTACGCGAAGCTCGACTGGATGAACGGCGTCTACCTCCGGGGCCTTCCGCCTGACGCCTATGCGGGCACCCTCCTCGAGTACGCGCGCGAGCGGGGCCTCGACTGGGACGAGGCGCTGCTGCGTGCAGCAGCACCCGCGCTCCAGGAGAAGATCGCCAGGCTGGACGAGCTGCCGGGCTTCGTCGGCTTCCTGTTCGGCGACGTCGAGCCGGAAGCCGCGCTGCTCGACCGCCAGACGCTGGCCGCGGCCGCGGTTGCGCTGGAGGAGGTCGGGAGCTGGGAGCCGGCGGCGATCGAGGAGGCGCTGAAGGCGCTGTGCGCGGAGCTCGGGGCGAAGCCACGCCAGGTGTTCGCGCCGATCCGCGTCGCCGTGACCGGATCCAAGGTCTCCCCGGGCCTCTACGAGAGCCTCGCGCTGCTCGGCCGCGAGGTGACGCTCGCCCGGGTGCGGCGCGGGGCCGAGCTCGCTCCGTGAGCGGGCAGCCACCGCTCCGCGACCTCGTCGGCTCGGAGCTCGGCCCGACTTCGTGGCTGGACGTGTCGCAGGTGCGGATCGACGCCTTCGCCGCGGCCACGGACGATCCGCAGTGGATCCACGTCGATCCCGAGCGGGCGGCGCGCGAGAGCCCGTTCGGCGCGACCGTGGCGCACGGCTTCCTCACCCTGTCGTTGTGCGTGCCGATGCTCTACGAGGTGCTGCCTCTCGGCGGGAGCACGGCGATCAACTACGGCGTCGACCGCGTGCGCTTCCCGGCGCCGCTGCCGGCCGGCGGGCGCATCCGCGGACGCTTCGTCGTCGCCTCCGTCGAGGACGTGCCCGGGGGCGAGCAGGCGGTGCTCGCGGCGACGGTCGAGCGCGAGGGGAGCGAGAAGCCCGTGTGCGTCGCCGAGCTCGTCGTGCGGTTGCTGAGCGCGGGCTGAGCG
>JAOUEK010000039.1 GCA_029858755.1 Thermoleophilia bacterium | reverse complement strand
GATCGAGCTCGCCCAGGAGGCGCTCGACCAGGAGGCCGAGCTCCAGGAGGCGCTCGACCAGGAGGCGCTCGACCAGGAGGCCGAGCTCCAGGAGGCGCTCGACCAGGAGGCCGAGCTCCAGGAGGCCGAGCTCCAGGACGCGGAGTTCCAGGAGGCGCTCGACTCGGCCGCCTTGCGCCAGGCCTCGCGGTCGAAGGTGCCGTTCGAGACGAACTGGTTGAGGCCGGCGTTCGGGTTCGGCGGGGACGTGGTGCCGACGTCGCCGTCGGCGTCGATCACGCCGAGGCCGAGGGCGCCGCCCGGCGTGTAGCCGGAGGGCGTGTCGAGGTCGAGCATGAGGGCGCCCTTGACCTGGTCGGGCGTCCAGCTCGGGTTCTTGGCGAGGAACCACGCGGCGGCGCCGGAGGCGACGGGTGCCGCGAAGGAGGTGCCGGACATCCACATGTAGTCGCTGCCGACCTTGCGCCAGGGGAACAGGTTGGCGAGCGTCGAGGTGGAGGGCACCGCGGCCGTGATCCGCCGTCCGGGCGCGGAGAGCTCGGGCTTGCGGAAGCCGTCGTACGTGAAGCCCCACGCCGACCACGGCGCCGCGAAGTCGTTCCAGTTGCTCGACGTGCCATTGACGTCGTCGGCGCCGACGGTGATCACGAACGGGTCGTTGGCGGGGGAGAACAGCACGCCGCTCTCGGCGCCGTTGACCGCGTAGTTGCCGGCCGCCGCGACGACGACGACGCCGTCCAGCCACAGCTTCTCGACGGCCGCGTCGAGCGGGTCGTAGAGGATGCTCGCGCCCGACCCGGCGTTGAGCGAGAAGTTCGCCACGCGGATGTTGTAGGTCTTCTTGTTCGCGAGGATCCAGTCGCAGGCGGCGATCACGTCGCTCATCACGCCGGCGCCCGCGTCGTTGAGCACGTCGAGGGAGACGAGGTCGGACTTCGGGGACATGCCCGTGTAGCCCTCGGCGGAGCCGGCGGCGATACTCGCGACGAGCGTGCCGTGGCCGAAGCCGTCACCGGACGCGTTCGGGCCGGTCGAGACGAAGCTGACCTGCGCGCGCAGCCGCGAGCCGAAGTCCGCGCGGGGCTGGACGCCGGAGTCGACGATCGCGATCGTCGGGAAGCTGTACGAGGCGTTCCACGAATTCGTGGAGTGCGCGAGCACCTCCGTCGCCGGCACCCACAGCTGCGAGTTCGAGTACGTCGCCCCGGTAGCCGAGTCCTCGGTGATCGCGTACACGTCGCTCTTGCGGGCGAGCTTGAGGATCTGCTTGCCGCTCAGCGTGGCCGAGACGCCGTCGATGGAGGCGAACTTGCGCTTGAACTTCGCGTCCTTCGCCTTGTCGTCGTCGAGGGCCTTCTCGGTCACCTTCGCGACGTCGTCGCTCGTCTTGCCCTTCGAGCCCTGGACGATCACGTCGAACAGCGCGTCCGGGTCGGCGGTCGCGGCGTCGTAGAGCGGCTTGGGCACGTAGGCCGTGTCCTCGGCCGCCTGGGCGGGTGCGGCGAGCCCGGCGAGCACGGCGAAGGCCGCGACGAGCATCGTCGCGAGCACGATTGCGCCGTTCCGCTTCGTGCGTCCCCAGAGGGCGTTCTGCCTGATCGCGCCGTGCCCGCAGGCCCCGGCCTCGATGTCGCCGTGCTCTCGCTTCTGAAGCATCTCGAGGTCCTCCTGCCCGCCGCACGGGCCGCCGCAGTCATCGAATCCACTGCGGACGGTAGGCGCCTCCTGCGCGGCCATCTCCCCCGGGCGGGGGGTCTTGGGGGGCGATCGATCCCTCGAGCGAGGGTTTCGGCCGGGCGGAGCGGGCCCGGGCGCGACCGGCCCGGGTACCCCTTCCGAGTGAGGTCGCCCTCGCCGCCGCCGCCGATTCTGCTGTCTATGAGCGCGCACAGCGCCAGTTCCCCCATGCCGCGGCCATGAGCACCCAGACCGTCGCCGAGCACAAGCCCGCCGCGCTTGCGCCCGCGGCGCAGCTCTACATCGTCGGCGTGACCGCGTGCACTGCCGCTCTCTACGCCACCCGCTGGACGAGCTTCACCGCGCTCACCACCTCGGACGTGCGGCTCATGCTCGGCCTGGCGGCGATCGCGGCAGTCGCCCAGCTGTTCGTGGTGATCACGCCGCGCAACCAGTCGTACCACACCACCCCCGTGATCGCCGTGGCCGCCGCGCTGCTGCTCCCTCCGCCCGCGCTCGCGTTCATCGCCGTCGTCCAGCACGTGCCGGAATGGCTGAAGGCGCGCTACCCGTGGTACATCCAGTCGTTCAACATCGTCAACTACGCGCTCTCGGGCCTGATCGCCTCGATCGCCTTCAGCACCGTCGGTCGGCTCGGGGACGACGTGTTCAGCGCCGACACCGGCTTCTTCGTCGCCGGTGTCGTGGCGGCGGCGAGCTTCCTGCTCGTCCAGCATCTCGTGCTCGCGCTCGTCCTGCGCTTCGCGCGCGGGCACTCGCTTCACCAGAGCGGCCTGTTCACGTTCCAGAGCCTCTCCACCGATCTCGTGCTCTCGCTGCTCGGGGTCGCCGTGGCCGCGCTCTGGCTCGACAACCCGTGGCTGATCGTCTTCGCGCTCGCGCCGGTGCTGCTGATCTACCGGACGCTCGCGCTCCCCAAGCTCGAGGCCGAGGCCCGGCAGGACCCGAAGACCGAGCTCTTCAACGCCCGGTACTTCTCGGGCGCCCTCGACGAGGCGCTCGAGCACGCGAGTCGAGCCGGATCACCCCTTTCGATCCTCGTTGCCGACCTCGACCTGCTCCGCACGATCAACAACCGCTACGGCCATCTCGCCGGCGACGCCGTCCTCGCCGGCCTGGCACGGGTGTTCGAGCGGCACCTGCCCGCCGGCGGCTTGGCCGCCCGCTTCGGGGGCGAGGAGTTCGCGATCCTGCTGCCTCACACGCCCGAGGCCGAGGCGGCACGTCTCGGCGAGGAGATCCGGGAGGCGGTCGCGGCAGAGCGGTTCGAGGTGGAGACGTCGAGCGAGCCGATCTCCGCGACGATCTCGATCGGTGTCGCCTGCTTCCCCGAGCACGGTCGCACCGGGCGCGAGCTGATCCACCAGGCCGACCTCGCCGCCTACCGGGCCAAGGCTCGCGGGCGCAACCGCGTGGCCTCGGCGAGCGATCCCGACGTCGTCCACGATGTCGTCGTCTCGCACGTGTCACGACCCGTCGACGAGCAGCCCGGCTCCTCGACTTCCGGGGCGAGCCGTCCGATCGCGTCGGTGCCCACTCCCGCCGCTGCCGAGGCGGCGGCGATCCCCCCGGCGCCGAACTACCTCGCGCTGTCCCACTCGCTCCGTGCGTTCGTCGGGCTCGTCGGCGTCGTCGGGGTCCTCGCCGGCGTCGCGGGGCTCGTTCTCGATCACTCCGGAGACGCGATCGACATCGTCGTCCTCGTCGCCCTCGTGGCGGTCGGGCAGGCGCTGGCGATCGAGATGAGCGATCACGGCTCGATCTCGCTGAGCGCAGTCGGCGCGCTCGCCGGCGCGGCGCTCTTCGGGCCGACGGCGGCGCTGCCGCTCGCGCTCGCCGTGTGCGCCGTCGACTGGAGCGCGCGCCGGGGCCCGCTCCACCGCACGATCTTCAACCTCGGCAGCCTCACCCTCAGCAGCCTCGTCGCAGCCGCCGCGTACTCCGCGCTGCCGAGTGGAGACTGGGTCTACGTCCTCCTCGGCGCAGGCGCGGGCGTCGCCTACTACGCGTTGAACATCGGGCTGCTGACGACAGCGATCATGCTTGAGACCGGTGACCGGTGGCTTGGCGTGATGCGCAGCCACTTCGCCTGGCTGTTCGGGCACTACGTCGTGTACGGCGTCGTCGGCGCGATGATCGCCGTCGCCTTCGATGTGGCCGGCTTGCTCGCCCTCTTCGTGTTCGCGGTGCCTCTGATCCTGGTGCGCAAGGCGCAGTTGGACTACATCGCCCACACCGAGGAGAGCGTCCGTCGGTTGCGCGATGCCTCGACCACGATCGAGCGTCAGAACGAGGCCCTGACGGAGGTGAACACGCTGCTCCGGGAGCGCGCGACCGAGGCCATGGAGACGCTCGCCGCCGCCGTCGACGCCCGCGACGCCTACACGGCGGGGCACTCGCGCCGCGTGCAGCGCATTGCGATCGCGGTCGGGCAGGAGCTCGAGATGGACGCGCAGGAGCTCGAGGCACTCGCGTTCGCCGCCCTCTTCCACGACGTCGGCAAGCTCGCGGTGCCCGACACGGTGCTGCTCAAGCCGGGTGCGCTCGCCGAGGAGGACTGGGAGGCCGTTCGCGAGCACCCGGCCGAGGGGGAGCGCATCATCGCCCACCTCGGCTTCCTCGCCGACTCGACGCCGGCGATCCGGCACCACCACGAGCGGTTCGACGGCGGCGGCTACCCGGACGGGTTGCGCGGCGAGGACATCCCGCTCGGCGCCCGCGTGCTGCACGTCGCCGACGCGCTCGACTCGATGGTCACCACCCGCGTCTACCGCAACGCGATGACGCTCTCGGCTGCGCTCGGCGAGATCCGCAGTCAGAGCGGCACGCAGTTCTGCCCGGGGTGCGTGGCTGCGCTCGACCGGCTCGTCGCCTCCGGCAGGCTGCTCGAGGCACTGGAGCCCGAGGCCTCGCGCGCCGCATAGGGCCTAGCGGATGACGAACCCGTCGAGCCCCTCGAAGGGCTCGACGACGACGTCGACACTCGTGACCACGGCGTCGGGCGGGCCGAGCCGGCAGAACTCGACGAGCAGGTCGACCGCCTCCGCCGCACCCTCGAGCACCGCCTCCACGGTCCCGTCCGGCAGGTTGCGGGCCCAGCCGGCGACGCCGTGACGCTCTGCGCGCCGCCGCACCGAGTCCCGGAACCAAACACCCTGGACGAGGCCGTGAACGACCACGCGGCGCCTGACCGCCGCGCCGCTCACGAGCGCAGCGCGAGGTGGCGGAACTGGTCGAGGAGAGCGAACGGCCTCGCGCTCCGCTCGAGGTCCTCGCCGCGCTGCTCGATCCGCTCCAGCCGCCCCTGCCCGAGAAAGCGGCCGGCGTCCCGCAGGTACCCGACCTTCTCGCCGTCGATCCCCATCAGCCTCGCCGCCGTCGCGTCCGCGGCGACGGGGTCGGTGGAGACGACGATCACGCCCGCCGGCTGGGCGGTGCCCAGGATCGGCCCGTCTCCCTCCATGCCCACGATGCCGTCGACGATCGCCAGCGACGGCCGCACGGTCGCGGCGATGTCGAGGATCGAGCGCTCGATGCCCTGGAAGTGGAGCACGTTCTTCGGCCAGCCGTAGACGCGACCCGGAACGCAGCCGAAGCAGTTCTTCAGCGAAAGCGTGACGCCGACCCAGTGGTGGGTCTTCAGCTTCGGCATGGAGACCACGACGTCCGCGTCGACGAGCGCGCGCGGGAGCCAGAGCTCGCGGAGGTCCGTGAAGCGCGTGCGCATCGGGCGTCGGACGAGCTCGGCCGCGTTGAGGTCGACGAAGCGCACGCCGACGTCCTGGAGCGCTTCGTGTAGCCCCGAGGCGACGAGCACCGCCTCGACGTCGCGTCGATGCCCGGGCCCCTCGCCGACCACGATCTCGCGCGCCCCGAGTCGGCGCATCGCGACCACGGCGGCGGCGACCACCCGTGGGTCGGTGTTGACCGGGCCCTCGTTGTGCTCGACGAGGTTCGGCTTGAGCAGCACCGAGCGGCCGCGCACGTCGGCCCCGACCGCGCGCAGGCCGTCGAAGAGCAGCTCGTCGAGCGGGCCGTCGTAGCTCCCGGCGCGCAGCACCGCGGCCGACGCCGGCGGCGGCTCCGGGAAGAGCGAGCGGTCGAAGCGTGGCGGTGGTCGGTTCAGTCGGTCCTCTGCGAGCGCGCCGATCCCGATCGCGAACGAGGCGGCCGCCCCGGCGCGCACCAGCAGCCGTCGCCGTGAGAGCCTCTGCCCGCTCACACGCCGCCCCGAAGCGCGTCGATCCGCTCCTGGGGCCCCGTCGCCAGGACGGCCCAGGCCAGCACGAGCACGTTCCCGAGAAAGTGCGTCCGCTGGTGCGCATCGGCGAGCGCGCGCTCGAGCGGGCCGATCGCTCCACGATCCCGGTGAAGGCGGAGCGCCACGAGCGACTGGGCGAGCGTGAGCCCACCCGGCTCGTCGCGCCACGCTCCGCGCAGGAAGGCCAGCCCGCGCTCCACCGTCGCCGACCCGGAGCCGACCAGCGCCTGCAGCGCCACCGCGGTCGTCTGCGCGTAGCCGCGCAGGTCGACGCCGTTGACCGTGGCGTTCCCGTAGTTCCAGCCGCCGTCCGGGCATTGCCGAGCCTCGAGCAGGTGGACTGCCTCGGCCCGGGTGGTCGCGTCTCCGGGCCGCAAGACGCGCGTCGCGATCAGCACGCGGCTCGTCGGCTCGACCCACGAGTAGGTGTCGGGCGTCCAGCCCCACCCGTCCCGACCGTCTCCGTTCTCGTCCCCGCTCTCGCCGATCTGCGGCGAGCGTCGCGCCACCGCGTAGTCGAGGGCGCGCAGGGCGGCGCTCCGCCGGTCGAGGGCGAGCGCCGCGAGCGCGGTGCTCGCGCAGTCCTCGACGAGCCCGTCGTGCTCGGCGAAGCCACCGTCGGCGCCCTGCCGCGACGCCAGCCAGCGGCGGGCGGAGGCGTCGTCGAGGGCGAGCGCGGCGACTGCAGTCGGCTCGGGCTCGGCGCGCGCATCGACCGTGAGCCCGAAGGCGCCATCGACCCGCTGCACGCCGCGAAGCGCGTCAACGAGGGTGGAGTGGAAGGTCGTCGGCATCGTCCGCGCGGCCGTGCGCCGCCTCCCTCTCAGCGTACGGGTCGGCGGCGACGTCGACGACGCCGTCGGGGTCGATCTCGACGCTGACTCGGTCGCCCGGGCGCGGCGCGGTGAGGGTCGTCGTCGCAGCTTCGAGCTCCTCGGCGCCGTCCAGCCGGACGGTGAGCACGGTCAGCGGGCCTCTGCGGTCGACGGCCAGCACCACCGCGTCGTCGCCCGGCACCACGTGCACCGCCTCCGGCCGCACCACACGGAGCCCGGCGTCGTCCTCGATCAGGTTGCGCATGCCGAGAAACCGCGCGACCCACGTGTCCGCGGGGCGCGACCACAGCTCGTCCGGGGTCGCGGTCTGCGCGATGCGCCCGTCGCGGAGCACAGCGACGCGCCGGCCCAGCGCGAACGCCTCGGCGACGTCGTGCGTGACGTGGACGACCGTGAGTCGCAGCGCCGCGAACAGGTCATGGAGGTCGTCGCGGAGGCGGTCGCGCAGCGGGCCGTCGAGGGAGGCGAGCGGCTCGTCGAGCAGCAGCACCCGGGGCGACGGGGCGAGCGCGCGTGCGAGCGCCACCCGCTGTGCCTCCCCCCCGGAGAGCGTTCCGACGTCGCGCTGCTCGGCGCCGGCGAGGCCGACGAGCTCGAGCAGCTCGGAGACCCGGCGGCGCCGGTCGGCGACGGCATCGCCGCGGACGCGGAGCCCGAAGCCGACGTTGTCGCCGACGGTGCGGTGGGGGAACAGCACCGCATCCTGGAAGACGAGCCCGACGCCGCGCCGGTGGGCGGGCACCCGGGTGATGTCGGCCCCGTCGAGCAGCACGCGCCCCGCCGCGGGTGGCTGCAGCCCTGCGGCGACCCGCAGCAGAGTCGACTTCCCGGAGCCGCTCGGTCCGAGGAGGGCCAGCGTCTCTGCCTCGCCTGCCTCGAGCCCGACGCCGTCCAGGATGCGTACCCCGCCGAGCTCGACGACGATGCCCTCGAGACGAATCACGACCGCCACCCTCCGCGGCCGAGCACGCGGTCGGCGGCGATCGCCCCGGCTGCGGTGAGCGACATCAGCACGACGCACAGCGCCATCGCCTGGCCCACGTTCTCGGCGCCCGGGCGCCCGAGGAAGCGGAAGATGGCGACCGGCAGCGTGGGCCAGTCCGCCCGGGCGACGAACACCGTGGCGCCGAACTCGCCGAGCGCGATCGCGAACGCGAGCCCGGCTGCGACGGCCAGCCCGCGGGCCGCGAGCGGCAGGTCGACCTCGCGCCGCACCCGCGGCGGTGACGCCCCCAGCACCGCCGCCGCCTCGCGCAGGCGGTTGTCGACGGAGCGGAGCGTGGGAGCGAGCGAGCGTACGACGAACGGCGTCGCCACCAGCGCCTGCGCGATGGGCACGAGCCAGATCGTGCCGCGCAGGTCGAGCGGCGGGTCGGCGAATGCCAGCAGGAACCCGAAGCCGAGCATCGCCGCGGAGGCCCCGAGCGGCAGCATGACCAGCGTGTCGAGCGCCCCACCGGCGCCGCGCACGGCGAGCACCGCGGCGGGGATCCCCACTGCGAGCGCGATCCCGGCGGCGATCGTCGCGAAGAGCAGCGAGTTGAGGATCGCGTGCCACGGCGTCACGAGCAGCGCGGGGGTCTGCTCCGCCAGCCGGCGGTAATGATCGAGGCCGTGGCCCCCCGGGACCGCCAGCGACCGCTCCACCAGCGTGGCGGGCGGCAGCGCGAGCAGCCCGAGCGTGCCGCCGACCGCGACCGCAACCCAGGCGCGCTCCCGTCCGCCCGGTCGCTGCGCGCGGGCGCCTCGGGCGCTGCGGGAGCCTCCCAGCCGGCGCTCCAGCCGCCCGGCCACGGCGACGACGAGGGCGACGGCCGCGAGCTGCAGCAGGGCGAGAGCGGCGGCGGTACGGAGGTCGAAGGCTCGGGCGGCCTGGTTGTAGATCTCCGTCTCCAGGGTGGCATAGCGCGGGCCGCCGAGGATCAGGATCACCCCGAAGGACGTGAAGCAGAAGAGGAAGACGATGGAGGCGGCCGCGGCGAGCGCCGGGGCGAGCGCGGGCAGTGTCAGCGAGCGGAAGCGCCGCGCGGGGCCCGCCCCCAGCGTGGCCGCCGCGTCCCACGCGCGGGCGTCGAGCCCGGACCAGTACGAGCCCACGAGCCGAACCACCACCGCCACGTTGAAGAACACGTGGGCGAGCAGGATCGCCCACACCGAGCGCTCGATCCCGTCCGGGAGCAGGGCCACGAAGGCGGTGGCGACGACGACCGTGGGAAGCACGAAGGGGACGAGCACGAGCGCCTCTGCGAGCCTCCGGCCCGGGAAGGAGAAGCGCGCGATCGCCCAGGCGAGAGGCAGGCCCGCGACCACCGCGAGCACGGTGGAGACGGCCGCCTGCCAGGTGGTGAACCACGCGACCTCGAGCGTCGAGCTGCTCGCGAGGACGTCGAGCGGGAGGTCGAGCCTGCCGTCGAGGACGAGGCTGCGCTCGAGGATCGCCACGAGCGGCCACGCGAAGAAGACCGCGAGGAAGGCGAGCGGCACCGCGGCCAGCGCCGGACGGCCGGCGCGGCCGCTCAGCGGAGCACGATCTCCGTCCACCGGTCGATCCAGCCGTCGCGGTCGGCGGCGATCACGTCCGGCGGGAACGAGGCGGGCTCCCGGGGCACGATCGCGAACCGCTGGAACGCCTCGGGCAGGGGCACGCCCTTCCGCACCGG
>JAOUEK010000493.1 GCA_029858755.1 Thermoleophilia bacterium | reverse complement strand
CGAGGCGGGAGGAGGCGCGGCGGGCCGGGATCACCCATCTCGAGATCAAGTCCGGCTACGCGCTGGACGTCGAGGGCGAGGAGCGGCTCTGCCGCGTGGCGGCGGAGCTCACCGACGACGTCACCTTCCTCGGAGCGCACGTCGTCCCCGCCGAGCGGGTCGACGATCCCGAAGGCTACGTCGAGCTCGTCTGCGGCCCGATGCTCGAGGCCTGCGCCCCGCACTGCCGCTGGGTCGACGTGTTCTGCGAGCGCGGCGCCTTCGACGAGGAGCAGTCGCGTGCCGTGCTCGAGGCGGGGGCCGCAGCGGGCCTCGGCCTACGCGTGCACGCGAACCAGCTCGGCCCGGGCGCGGGCGTGCGGCTCGCCGTCGAGCTGGGGGCCGCGTCGGCCGACCACTGCAACCACCTCACGGAGGAGGACGTCGCGGCGCTCGCCTCGGGCGCCACGGTGGCCACGCTACTGCCGGCCACGGACTTCTCCACCCGGGCCCCCTACGCCGACGGCCGGCGCCTGCTCGACGCGGGCGCCGCCGTCGCGATCGCCACCAACTGCAACCCGGGGTCGAGTTACACGACGTCGATGACGTTCTGCATCGCCGTGGCCGTGCGCGAGATGGGGCTCACGATCGAGGAGGCCCTGCTGGCGGCGACCCGCGGGGGCGCCCGGGCGCTGCGCCGGGACGACGTCGGCCGCCTCGCGCCCGGGGCGCGCGGCGACGCGGTCGTGCTCGACGCGCCCGGCTACGCGCACCTCGCCTACCGGCCCGGTGTGCCGCTGGTGGACACCGTCGTCGAGGGCGGCAGGGTCCTCGTCGCTGGCGGTCAGGTCGTGCCGGGCGGCGGCGCCACGTAGATGCGCGCCTCCAGGCCGCGGAAGCGGTCGGAGAAGCTGTCGTCCCGTGCGGTCACCCACCGCCCGTCGCCGTAGACGCGGAGCCCCGCCGTTCCCAGCCCCGGCACCGTGATCGTGGCTCCGACCCGCGCGAACGTGGGGTTGACCGCGATCACGTACGTGGCGTCGCGCCAGCGGCGGACGCCGACGCGGATCGGGCTCGGCGAGGTGACCGTGGCCTCCCCCGCCGGCGCGAGCAACGCGGCGGAAAGCGATGCGATCTCGGTGGAGAGCCTCCGCACCTCGGCCCGGACGTCCGGGCGCCACTGGTCGGGGAAGAAGCCGATCCCGCGCGCGCCGCCGGCGATCGCCAGCCACGTCTCGGCGCGCACGATGGCGGGGCTCGGGTCGAGCCCGAAGCACTGGTTCATCGGCCCCGCCTCGATCCACTGGAACGTCGGCCGGCCCGCCGCGAGCGTCACGAGCTCACGCTGGGCCTCGTACACGTCGTGGAAGCGGTTCTTCCGGCACCAGACCTGGAGTGGGTAGAGGTTGAACCCCACCATCTCCGTGCGGTCGATCAGGCCGGGGTACATCTCGCGGCCGTGCGGCAGGGGTGAGGCGCCGCTGTAGAAGTGGTTGGTCAGCGTGAGGAAGGACACGCGGCCCGTCTCCCGCGACGACGGCACTCTCGGGATCCCTGCGGGCGAGCCGACGTGCTCGTCGGCCTCGTCGAGGTGGTGCCAGCCGACGAGGCCGGGGCCGCCGACAGCGCGCTTCGCGACGTCGATGATCGACAGCGCACGTCCTCCGAGCGCCCCGAGTTGCGCCTGCGGCGTCACGCACCCCGTGCCCATGAAGGTGTTGATGCCGGCGGCGATGCTGGTCGCGTACGCGTACGGGCACTGCTGCCACACCATGCGGGGGAAGAAGCGCTGGCCGTTGACGACCAGCGCGTCCCGGATCGTGCGCCCGCGCACCGAGGTCGGCATCCGGGGCGTGACGACCGATCCCTCGGCGACGCCGCGGGCCGTGCCCGACGAGGCGAGCACCCGGAAGCGGTAGCTCGTCGCCGGCTCGAGCGCGGTCAACCGCAGCTCGGTGCCCACACCGGCGCCGACGGTGACCTGCTTCGTCCACACCTGCGTGTCCGGCCCGGTGCCGTACTCGATCACGACCCTCGCCGGCTGATCCACGGTGAAGCGGACGAGCGCCGAGAACGGCCCCGCGGCGGCGCCGTCGACCGTCACCCGAGGCGGCGTGGCTGCGCCCGCGCCCGTCGTTCCCCCTAGGAGGAGCGAGGCGAGCGCCAGGACTGCGACCCCTGCGGCCCTGGACGCACGCTTCGAGGGTAGCGCGCCCCGCGCTGCCCGCTGGTGCGTGCTCACAAAGCCCGAACGGATCACCGCCATCGCGGGTCTCGGCCGCCCGCCCCCGGCGGGCTCCCCGGAGGACGTCGTTCG
>JAOUEK010000492.1 GCA_029858755.1 Thermoleophilia bacterium | reverse complement strand
GGCGGGTCGAGCGCGCCGGAGGCCTTGAGCCTGCTCGCCTGGTGCGTCAGCTTGCGGTTCTCGAGGATCACGAAGCCCCAGAACGCGACGAGCATGACCGTGAACCCGAGCGCCGTCATGATCCACGTGCCGGCAGAGGTGCCGGACTCGCCCGCGAACGTCCAGAACTGCCCGATGTCCTCGCTCCACTCGTCGAACGGGAACGCGTCGAACATCGCCTAGCTCCTTTCCTCGCCGCTGCCGACTGCCGTGCGTGCCGGTCTCCCGTTGGTCGAGGCGCTCCAGTAGGAGTCCAGGAGCACGGGCGCACCGTCCACCTCCCGGCCGTCCGGCTCGATGATGATCTCGGGCACGCGCTCGAACTCGGGGTAGAAGTCCTGCTGGAACTCGGCCATGTCCAGGCCCTCGAGCTCGACCTCGGGCGGCACGCGCAGGAGGTTGAACTTCTTGAGGATCCAGCTGACGATGTATCCGGGCAGGAACGCGAGGGGCACGAACGCCAGGATGCCCATCAGCTGGCCGCCCATCGACGACTCGACGTTGTTGATGCCGGTCGGATATCCGCCGGCGAAGATCCCGACGAGGAACACGCCGTAGAAGCCGCACACCCCGTGCACCGCGACCGCACCCACGGCATCGTCGACGCGGAGCTTCTTCTCGATGTAGCCGCCCGACCACACGGCGACCATGCCGCCCGAGATCGAGAGCAGGTACGCGAGAGACGGGTGGTACACGTCGGCGCCTGCCGAGACGGCGATCACACCGGCGAGGCCGCCGGACAGCGTCCAGAAGGGGTCGCCCTTGCTCGCGAACCATCCGCCTGTGAACCCGCCGGCGAAGCCGATCGTGATGACCCAGGCGATCGCGCCGAGCGTCGTCGGGGAGAGGTAGATGTTGAGCCAGCCGGGGAAGACGAGCGACTGGATGACGAGGCAGGCCGCGTAGAAGCCGTAGAAGCCCGTGAAGATCAGCATGAGCCCCATCAGCGTCAGGTGGGTGTTGTGGCCGCGGAACGAGCGCGATAACCCGTCTGCCGTGTACTTCCCGATGCGCGGCCCGAGGTTCAGCAGCACGCCGAACGCGAACACGCCCGCGACGCCGTGGACGACTCCCGACGCGATCGCGTCGTGGAAGCCGAAGCGCGTGGGGAGCCAGCCGCCGGCGCTCCAGCCCCAGGCGGCGTCCATGATCCACACCGCCGAGCCGAGGATGGCCGTGAGGATGAGGTACGCGGAGAGGCGGATCCGCTCGATGACCGCTCCGGACATGATCGAGCCCGTCGTCCACGAGAAGAGGAGGAAGGCGAGGAAGAAGACGCCGGTGATGTGGTCCTGGAGGTTCGGCCCCATCGCCGACGACCACGGAGCCGATGCCCCGCAGAAGCCCTCGAGCGCGTCCGGGCTCGCGTGCCCGCTCTTCGGCCAGCCCTCCTGGAAGCAGCCGTAGATGTACCAGCCGAAGTAGTAGAACGTCGGCGTGACGACCGCGATCGTGAGGATGTTCTTCATGGCCGTCGACATGAGGTTCTTGCGCCGCGAGGCGCCGCCCTCGTACGCCATGAAGCCGACGTGGATCAGCCACATGATGACGACGGTCCAGAAGTAGAACGTCTCCGCGAGGATCGCCGAGTCGAGCGCGACCTGCTCTTCCAGCTCCTCGAGCGTTGCCTGAGCCATCCAGAAGATCGACGAGATCATTCCAACCCTCCTCGCGAGACGTTACGGCCGTCCACGTCCCGGAGACCGTATGAAGCCGGTGCGGGCGTTTCCATGTCCGCCCGTACCTGCGTTGCCCGTCCGACTATGTGCGCGAGTTACACATGGTGTCGTGTCAGCGGGAGCGCTTCACGTCGCCCGTCACCGCGTTCACGATGTAGTTCTCGAACCTCACCGGGTTCCCGTCGGGATCGAGGCTCTCGGCCAGCCCGACGATCCACACGAGCTCCGGAGGAATGCCCTGCTGGACGGCACGCACGACCACGCAACCGGATTCCTCGCACGGTGTGAACGAGGCCGCGTTCGTTGCGATCTCCACCGCCTCGTCCTGGGAGACGTTCTCGTCTCGCGCCGCGCAGGTCCGCGCGGCGAGGAGCGCCGCCACGAGCACGAGCGCGAGGAGGAGGAGGCGTCCGACTGCCCGATCGCGAAACCCGCGCTTCTGCGCGGGCCCGGGCGGCCGTCCGTCACCCGGCGCGGGCTGCGTTCCAGCGTCTGTAGACAGCGAAGGCCCTCAGGATCAGGTAGCCGATGAAGTGGGTCATGAAGACGAAGAGCAGCCACCAGAACCACCACAGGTAG